>CAZJBZ010000345.1:0-3895 GCA_964543975.1 uncultured Spirochaetales bacterium | reverse complement strand
ATATCTGGAAAAATGGAAAGGAATTGATATAGGTTTCAGCGATATATCCGTCGATGCCGGAACGTTTTTACAACATTTAAAAGCCTTAGAAGACGATTATGTTCTTCTTTATAAAACATCTTCTCTTTTCTTTTCTTCAACGGCTAAGCTGACTGAGAAGAGAGAGATATTTCGTTATAATATTACAAAATTTTCGATGGAAAACATTCCTGTTGATTTCTATTTCTGCAACCGAAAGCATCTGCTTCAAACTATTCATGATTATCTTCCCTCACTACCGGCAAAAGGACTATTTTGCGAACATCTTTTTACGCACATACTCCATGCAGCATTTGACGCGATCATCGACATACCGGGACACGTTCTTTTTCAAAACAATCTTATGCAGCTCTACCGAAGCAATTTATCGTTGGTACAGGATAATATACTCGAAAAAAAACAAGAAAGTTTTCGTAATATGCCTGTAACTTCCCTGAAAGATTCCATCATTTCCGGAACCGGTTGCGTCAAGAACTCCTATTTTGCTGCCGGAACAAAAATTGACGGTTATGTAGAAAACTCAGTTATCTTTGAAGGAGTACATATTCGGGAGCAAAGCAGAGTCATCAATTCCGTTATAATGAATAATAATCAGATTGGTAGAAATTCACATATTATAAATACCCTTTTGTTTCCTTCGTTTAATGAAAATATAGGTACTCTTACGATTGGAGAAAAAACTAAAATCGGTAATAAAAATTCACAGGCATCCAACAGAGATTTTCCAAAACAGATAAACTGTGGTCTTACCGTTATAGGATGTAATGTCGGTATACCGGATAACATTGTAGTAGAACCGGCAAGTTTTGTGGCCTCCGATGTGCCTTCCGCGGTTATAAAGCGCGCAAAGGTTGTTAGAAAGAGTACAAGTCTATACAACTCACATAATAGGTAAAGGAAATGAAACTAACACAGGCCTCTCATTTTTTAAAGAAACACACGCATTTTATCATTACCGCGCACGAAACACCCGATGGTGACGCTTTAGGTAGCGAATGCGCACTCTATCACGCTTTAATAAAATTGAAAAAGAAGGTCCACATATTCAACGCGGACGAAAAACCGAATAAATTTTCATATCTTTTCAAAGAAGAAATGCAATACACACATTTGATGTCCGACAACCAACTTCCGGAGAACATAAACAACTATGTATTGGTTATTCTCGATACGAACGATATTGAAAACATTGGTCAGGTGCGCGATATTGTTCTCCCTCGCGTATCAGATTATTTCATAATCGATCATCATGAAAATGAAGGTCAGATTACCACTAACCATCTTATTCAAGTGGATGCCTCCTCAACATGTGAACTTCTTTACGATTTATTTGAAGAACTGGAGGTTACGATCGATTTTTCAATGGCGGAAGCTCTGTATACCGGTATTGTCTATGATACAGGTTCGTTTATATATCCAAAAACAACATCTAAAACATTTCAGATCGCCTATCAACTGGTTTGCGCGGGAGTGTTTCCGAATGATATTTACTCGAAAATCTATGAAAGTAATTCGGTCTCTTCTTTGGTGCTCCAATCCAAAGTGCTTAATTCCCTTACCCTCTATTACGATCAACAGGTTGCCGTTCAAATAATGCGAAAAGAGACAATCATCGAGTGTAATGCCGCTTATGAAGAGGCCGACACACTCATCAATATTCCGTTGAAAAGCGAGCGAATTCGTGTTTCAGTCTTTTTTAAGGAAAACCTTGAAGGAGTTCTTCGCTGTTCGCTTCGTTCTAAGGGAAATATCAATGTCGCTGAAATAGCACAAAGTTTTAGCGGTGGAGGTCACAAAACCGCTGCAGGATTCAAATGCAAACGGGAACTTGAAACTATACGTCAAGAAGTGTTAAAAAAACTAGAAAAATATTTTAACAAGCGAGGATGAGAAATAACATTGCTGATAAACTTTAGAAAATTGTTCTTACTAATCACGTTTCTTTGTCTCATCTTCTTTTTATATATCGGATGTCAAAACCACGACAAAGAAACTGAATATGTTACACTGAGTAAAAAGATTGTTCCGGACGGGACTACCGATAAAATTGATCGCCCTGAATTTATTAGCATGTCCGCGTCAAATGAATATTATGAACAGGAGACCTTACCAAAAGTTGACACCATTTCTCGAGATGTTTTACTGGAAGTTTTAGATGTTAATCTTGATTTTGATCGTTCGGACGAACAAATTGTTGTAATGAAAGAAAAAACAGAAGCGTTCTCACCTATAGAAATTGTTGTTATCGATTTTGACGTTGTTAGAAACAGTTATGAGATATCGTGGCGGGAGGAAACGCAGGCAACCAATATTAGAAATTTCACGATTGCCTTAGAAGATATCGTCGGTGATCACAATCTAGAAATTATTTGTTTTGGTAATGACGAATCAAACAGCAGGACATTGGATGTTTATCGGAAAACGCACGCCCCTTCAGGCGTAGGCTTATTCTATAAATCTATCTGCTCGATTATTTCAAACGGTACCATCGAAATCGCAAAACAGGATCGTGCTCAGGCCTATAAACAGGGCCAGAAAAACGGGATTAGTTTTCCCATCGTTTCATATTCGCAAGACCCGGATTCCGAAAACATTTTAGATCTAATAAAAAGAGAATATTATTGGAAGTATCAGGACCAACAGTATGTTTTAGGGAAAGAGGAAAAAATACCCGGAAAAAAAATTGAAGAGAAGAAATTAGAAACACTTTTTATACAACCTGTTGAAGCATATGAAGATTTCCTAGAGGGCCTCTGGTTTAAAACCGAAATCAAAGAAGAAAAAGAGATGGAAATAATCTCCTTTGACCGTGAAAAACGAAGAATAACTTTTTTCGAGGATGATGTTCAAGAAGTGTATTTCTGGAAAAGTTCTCATAAAACACGGATACCTAACAGTTTTTATTTGAGTGCTCAAAACGAATCTGTACCTTTTATCGAGAAAGTAATCTCGATTCAGGTATCGTCGCTTGACTCTGTTAGGGTTTTTGTTCAGGACAATGATTTTAAAAAAAGTGATTTTAGTTGGGATGGTAGTTATTCTAAATTACCTGATGATTTTGTTCATTCATTGGTTGATCCTTCTTCTTCTCAAAAAATGATCACCGGTTCCGATCTCTATGGTACTTACACCGGAGATGAACAAAATGAAATAACATTTGATTTTCCTTATTTTCAAACACGTGACGGTAATGAAAAAAAACAGGGAGGGTATAGTATCTATACGGTTGATGAAGTTACCGTCTTAGAGTTGAAATTTTTTAAAAAAACTGGGTTGGTTGATTATAGTGAACGTTACAGCATAACTTACGAGAAAGAGATTAATGAAGATACTATCCTCCATCACTGCATTCTTGTTCCCGGAAAAATCACGGTTAAAGGATTTACTTCATTTGATGAGCCTGATATTCGCTTAGAACAGGTAGAAATCATCGAAGATAGAGACGAAAGAAACCACGATCAATAATTAAAGAGTAGAAACGCTTCGTACCCTTTTTCCTTTAGCTCGATAAGTGTTTTTTGAACATCTTTTTCCGCAATAGGAGGTAAAATAACTTTAAAGTATCTTGTATCTTCGTAATTCTGTTCAAGAATCTCGGCTTGAAAGCCGTCTTCTTGAAGTTGAGAAACCATCCTTTCCGCGTGTTCATTTTTGACGAAAGATCCTGTTTGTATTGCAGGTGAATTTGTTTCTTCGGCAAGTAGAGGTTCTGATTGGAATTGAAAAAAGAAATACGGTTGGGGATATTCAGTAATTTTTGTTTGATCATTTTTATTAACGAGGTGTGCTTCGATGCTATCCGGATATTGTTCGCGCAGTATTTTGTATATCTGTTCGAAGCGACGCGTTAAACCAG
>CAZJBZ010000344.1:0-4974 GCA_964543975.1 uncultured Spirochaetales bacterium | reverse complement strand
GGTGCTACAACACAAACGCCGAAAGCCGTAGTCGGAGACTTCGCCTCCCTGCGGGTGACCTCGGTCACCGGATTCGGCGCCTTTCTCGATTGGGGCATCAGCAAGGACCTCTTTGTACCGAAAAAATATTGGAGATACCCTCTTCAGGAGGGCCACAATGCCGTCGTCTATCTTACCCCGGATTATGAGAAAAAAGGGGTCATCGGAACGTGTCATATCTCCGACCATTTTATGACGGCTTCCGGCGCTTTGGGACCGAACCGGAAGGTTGACTTGATCGTGTGGGACCTTACCGATTTAGGCGCTTCGGTGGTCATTGATAACCGATATTCCGGTCTCATCTACAGGCAGGAACTGTTCGAACCCTTAACAATCGGCGATACAACGGAAGGATACGTCAAGAAAGTACGTGAAGACGGATTGGTGGATGCAGCACTCCGACCCCAAGGATTTAAAGAATCGACAACAGATGCTCGAGTTGATATTTTAAACGCGCTTTCCGATTCAAACGGATTTCTGCCCTTGACCGATAAAAGCACCCCCGCCCACATCAAAGAACGGTTAGGAATGAGTAAAAAACTTTTCAAAAAAACCGTCGGCGGTCTGTATAAGGAGGGGACCATTTCAATCGAGGAATCGGGTATTCGGCTCGTTGCCTCACAGGACAAGAAGCGATAGAATCAATTATATGAGCTTCTCAGGTCACAAGAGAGACGTAGGGTTTGAACTTTTCTACAGGAAAGGCTGGGCCCACCTCCTCGTCTATCCGGCTTCGGAAAGGGGGAAACCGGTCTACCCGGAAGATGTCGAAAGCAGAATGCGTCTTTTAGGTATTCCAAAGGTCTCCACCCGAAAAATCCGTGAAATAATCAAAAATGCGGATGGAGGGACCGAACCTCTGGTCGAATGGCCCGAAGGGAGCAGCCTTGCCTCGGATATAAAAACAACGCTGTCCGAAGATTCAATGAAGGCGTGGATTACGTTGACGCCTCCGAAAAAGGGTGCCAATCCGCCGACCGTTGACGATATTATGGAGGAACTGCAGGCCGCAGGTATCACCTACGGGTTAAAACGAGACACCATTGCGGTCCTCCTCGAAAGAAAGGACTACAATAAACAGGTACTCATTGCCGAAGGGGATAGACCCGTACACGGCCGGTCCGCCCGGATCGAATATCACTTCGATACGAACCGAGGTAAACCGTACCTGGTGATGGAGTTCGACCGGATCAATCTGAAAGAGCTCAACTTTATCGAGAACAAAAAGGAGGGGGACCTCGTGGCCGAACTCCTCCCGCCGGTCAAACCGAAGGAGGGACGGACCGTGACCGACACTGTTATTCCGGCAATGACCGATACTGCAGAGGTCCGACTGGAAGCCGGGACGAATACCCGGCTCAATCGGGAACGGACGGCCCTCTATGCCGATTGTGACGGGAACGTGAAATTGAAGAACCGAAAAGTCATTATCGAACCGGTGGTAACTGTTGAGAACGTGAACTATGAAACGGGGAACATCTATTTCGACGGTTCGGTTGTGGTGAATAACAATATCGCCGACGGTTTCGTCATAGAGGCGGATGGTGATATACAGGTCGGGAAAGGCGTGGGGAAAGCAAGCTTAAAAGCGGGCGGAAACATTCTTCTAAAAACCGGAATAAACGGGAACAATGAGGGTAAGATCGAATGCGGCGGGAACCTGTTCGCGAAGTACATCGAAAGTTCGACTGTTTTATGCCGCGGGAACATGATTGTCGAAGAGGCGATTATGCATTCACATATTTCAGTATGGAAGCACTGCGCCTTGGGAGGAAGAAGGTCCGAGATTATCGCGGGAAACTTTATCATCGGCGGAACACTGTGGTGTAAAAAGTTGGGCAGTATGTTTGAGGCGCGCACCTTTGTTTCCATGGGTGTGTCTCCCGAGCTTCTGCACCGCTATAGAGAAACGAAACAGCTGTTGGAAAAGAAACAGGACGATCTCAATAAACTGGAAGAAAAAATCGAACAACTGCATCATGCCGAAAAAGAAGGAATCGCACCGGAAAAGATAGCCCAGGCAAGCAGCAAACTTCATGATGCTTTTGCACCGCTTAACGCGAAAATAACCGAGTTAAAACAGACTGTTAACCATTTGCGGGATAATATAAAAGCCTCAAAGAAAAGCAGATGCATTGTCGAAGATACGATGTATAAAGGGGTGGTCGTTCTTTTCGGGACGATGGAATATCGGGTGCCTGAAAACGGTGTCAGAAAAACGATCCTGAAAGCCGGTGAACAACAGGTAGTGGAAACCGGTTTCAACTACCATGACCGACCGAAACTGGAGTTTGAGTAAACTCCTTCACCATACTCCCGCCGACTCCAACTCCCGTACCGCCTCCTGAGCCCAGCCCCTGTTTGCCCGCGGATTTGCCGGACTCGGATGAAGCAGCCGGACCACCGAAGGCATGTCGCCCCCCCCTGTTGCCGGTCCGGTGCCTCCTTTCGCGCCGTAAACAACTTCATCCAGCCGGGACGCAACAAACCTTCCGAAACCGACGACAAATTGGGGCTGCAATATCTCGACCACCTCACGCACGTGAACGTCACACACTTCGTACAATCGTAATCTGTCCTCTTGCAGCAGCTTATCGGGGGTGATGTTCTTGCCGTCTGCTTTAAAAAAAAGAAGCGGACAGTAATTATCGATAAAATAGTCACGAAAGAATTTCTCGGGGGTGCCGAACCGCTGCCGCATCAACCCCCACACCCGTTTGCCGCTCACCTCCCGCCGATGGCATGTAAAACCGTCCACGGGACGTTTCGGATGTTCGACCGAAGGTTTCCCGACAGCTCCCCCAATACCGAGCCACTCCCTGACGGCATCTATTTCTCCGAAAGGGATTCCCGTTTGCGCCATCCCCCACGGGCCCGGATTCATCCCGAAGAAAACCGCCTTTTTCGGTGGGCCGCCGTACGTTTCAATATACTGTTTATACGGCCCCCACGCGTACTCGAGGGGATTATACACGGTATGGAGCTTGGTTGAAAAAGAAAGGGCGGCCACGCCCTCCCGCAGCTTTATCGAAGCTTCTGTCAACCGCCGTTTCGTGGACATATCCTGCGTCCCGCCGGGATCCCGATTACTCCGAGAGTGCTTTTGTTATTTCGGCGCAGAGGTCGGTCAGATCGTCCGGGACACGACCGGTTATCAGATTACCGTCACGGATTGCCGGAACGTCGACAAACTGGGCGCCCGAGTTCTCTACATCGTCCTTAATGGCAACGTAACAGGTGGCTTTCTTTCCCTTCATCACGCCCGCTGAAATAAGGACCCAGGGACCGTGGCAGATAGCGGCGAGAAACTTCCCCTTCGCGTTACAGTCACGGACCAAATCGAGGGTCGTTTGATCGAGCCGCACGGTATCGGGGCTGAACCCTCCCGGGAAATAGAGACAGTCGATGTCGTCGGCCTTCAGCTTTTTGATGTCCACCGAAGTGTACCGGTTGCCATCCGACATGACGGGGATCGGGAAGGGATGACCGAACATACCCTTCACCTCATCACTTCCTACGGTCGCGACCAGCACTTTCGCGCCCTCTTCCGCCAAGCGGAGAATCGGGTAGAGGAGTTCGATGTCCTCGTACCGATTGGCCACAAGCATAGCTACCGTTTTACCTGATAATTTTTGACTCATCGTCGTCCTCCTTAAAAAAATCCATTACAGTCCGGCCTCTTCCAAAATAGGGGCAGCGCCAAAAGAAACCCCTTAAGGCAAAGCCTAACTGTGACCACCACCAAAGGTGGTTGCTTTTACTTCAGTCAATTAAAAACCTTAGGACTCTCTTAAAATCCATCAGCTTCTACTATATACTATAGCGATGATAATGAAAACAATCGTTTTGGCGGAAAAACCGAGTGTCGGAAAAGAGCTGGCACGCGTTCTCGGGTGCCGGAATGGAAACAAAGGGTTCATCGAAGGGAACGATTACATCGTCACCTGGGCGATGGGTCATCTGGTGGAACTGGCGGACCCGGAAGTATACGACGAGAAATACAAGCGCTGGTCATTGGATACTCTTCCCATGCTGCCGGAAAGGATGCGTCTTAAGGTAATGGGGAAAACATCGAAACAGTTCAACACGATTAAACGGCTTTTCGGCAGAAACGATACGGGCGGACTCATCATCGCCACCGACGCGGGCCGGGAGGGAGAATTGGTTGCCCGGTGGATCATGAAACTCGGTTCCTGGAAGGGAACGTTCAAGCGGCTCTGGATCAACTCCCAAACCGACCGGGCGATCAAGGAGGGATTTGCATCGCTGCGGAACGGCAGTCAGTATGACAACCTTTTCCATGCGGCAGAGTGCAGGGCGGAGGCGGACTGGCTGATCGGACTTAACATCTCTCGGGCGTTGAGCTGCAAACACGAGGTTCGACTTTCGGCGGGACGGGTGCAGACACCGACCCTCACCTTGGTGGCAAACCGGGAAAAAGAAATCAAAGATTTCGTGCCTGAACCGTTCTGGACGATAACCGCCGATTTCGGCGCCTATCAGGGTACGTGGGTTGGAAAAAACGGCGCTACACGAATCAAAGATCAACAGCGGGCCCGGGAGATCGCGGAGAAGGTAAAAGGGACGCCCGCTACCATCTTCGATGTGGATATCAAAGACAAAAAAAACGACCCGCCCTTGGCGTACGACCTTACTTCACTACAGGGGGACGCCAATCGGATTTTAAGCTTTTCCGCCAAGAAAACACTCCAGACACTGCAAGCCCTCTACGAACGGCATAAAATAGTCACCTACCCCAGGACCGATTCCAAACATATCACCAATGACATGGTCCCGACCCTTCCGGACCGATTGAAGGCCCTCGAAAAAACCTCTTTCCGCGGCGCCGCTCAAGAACGGGCCGGGTGGATTGCCGGAGGGGCAGCCGGCGGGAGAAGCCCGAACATTGTCACAAAACGTTTCGTCGACGACACG
>CAZJBZ010000343.1:0-4984 GCA_964543975.1 uncultured Spirochaetales bacterium | reverse complement strand
ACCAGGGTCGATACATCAGCGGGATCAAAGGGATATCTTGCAAAAAGATAATATTCAACTCGGTGTAGAGTTCCTTCAATTTACCCATGTCTTCAACTGTCGGTATCTCTTCAATCAGCTCATTGGCCCGTTCATTCCGGTACCGTCCTTCATTCCAGTAGGCGGTCTCACCCATCTCCGGTACACCCTCGGAGTACATGATGTAACGAGATCTGTTCCACGGCTGACTCGGCCGTAAACCGCCGCCCGGGTTGTGCATGATGATGTCGAAGTTTCCGGTCTGCCGGTCGTTTGTCCAGACAGGCGCGTCGGGGAAGTAGGTCTGCAGTTCGATACCGATCGCCTTCGCGTTCTCGGTAACAATCTCTAGTGAGGCGTTCCAGTCGGTCCAACCGTGGGGACATTCGATCTTCCACGGTCCCAGTCGAGTTCCGTCGGGCAGTACACGGATACCGTCGGGACCTTTTTTTGCTCCGATAGAATCGAGAAGTTCGTTTGCCGCTTCAACATCGGTGCTCCACTGATATTCGGCAAGTTCTTTCTCGTTAACATATTGAAACTCACCGGGGATGACCAAGGCGGGCTTGAGGTCGCTGCTGTAACCGCTCATGGCAACGTTGGCAATCCGTTCATAGTCGATGCTCAATGCCAGGGCGCGCCGCACATCGGGATTATCCAAACCTTTCTTGTCCATATTAAAAATGATCGAGGGGATGTTCCCGGGAAGGAAGTACGGCAGATCGTCGAGATAGCAGCGGATGGGAGAGCCGTCTTCCCAGAGCTTCCACACCTGAGGGATGAATGCCTGTGAATAATCGATTTTATCTTCTTTTAATGCCAGGTTCGCCTGGTCGTTCGATTTAAAAATCGGATGCACGATGTATTTCGGAGCAGGCAGTTTACCGAACAGTTCCACACCCCAATAGTCGTCGTTCCTCACCACGGTGATCTTGGTATCGCTGAAGCTGTGGAGCTTATAAGGCCCCGAACCGACAGGATCTTCGTTGGTAAACTTCCTGATTTCCGTGATATCGTTGTTGTTCTCTTCCTCTATTTTGCTCCAGATATGCTTCGGGAGAATCCGAACACTCTGGAGGCTGTCGAGAACAAAAAGTTTGTTCGGGTTGTCGGCTTTCATTGTAATCGTGACCTGATTGTTGCCCGCTTCTTTCACTTCATCGATAAAGTCCCAATAGTTGGAATATTCAAGCGGATATTTTTTTCCCAGATTGTAGCTGTACGCGACATCTTCGGCCGTACACGCCTCTCCGTCGCTAAACTTCGCGGCACTGTTAACGGTCACACGAAGTGTCAAATCGTCAATCCACTCCATTTCCGTTCCGAGAATCGGGTCCAATCCTCCGTCGAGCATGTTAAAGCCGAAGAGCGTTTCATACGTTAACTCCCGTATACCGCCTTGATCAATCGGAAAATCGGGGTCCGGGCTCAACGGATTAAACGTTGAAGGCGGTCCCCACTGTCCGGGGAAAACGTAGAGTGTGTTCGATCTGGTCATTTGGGCCCCTTCACCCTGTCCGGCACCGAATACAAAAGCGGCGGACAAAAGAAGGGCCAAAACAATCAGTAACCCTTTTTTAGTTTTCATACTGAATCCTCCATATATTTAAATTAGATTACATTATTGTAAATGAATGAGGGACCGGCCGTTATGGAAAATTCTTAGATTATTGTTTAATAAACTTAGAACAGGGATTCGAAATGTGAACTAAATTAACTGTAAAAGGTAATACGGACCGTCAAGTTGATGATGGTTTTCTACATGATGGAGCTCTTTTACGTGGGAGAAACATCAAATTGACGGTCTACTACCAATACAATCGTTCACATTTCGAATCCCCACAGTTTACTTTAAGAATTGCTGAACTTAGAACAGGCATACTTGACAGAGACTACAAAGGGATCCATCATATCAAGAAAATGGAGATATTGAAAAAACTCCGGGGTGGGTTATTACGAGGGAAGACCCTTAAACAGGTGCTGCTTATCGTCACCATACCCATGGCTGTCCTCTCGATTGGGTTATTAGGCACTTTCTCCTCCCTTATCTCATCTCGTATGGTAGAAAAAGAAACAATCGATCACACGAAAGACCTTCAATCACAGATTATTCTTTCACTGCACTATTTTATCGAACAGCTGTATAATGTCATGGACACCCCGCAGTACGATCCCTCATTTATCATGTACTGCAGAGACACATTGAGCAGGGATGTCGACGACGCCAAAAACGACGCGGCACTATTCCGCTATCTTCACCAGATCTACTCTTCCAACCCCTATATCGAAAATACACTCTTCATTATGCCGAATGGAAAGATTTTTACCTTCGGCATGAACATTTTCGACACAGATACAACGTTAGAAGAGATTTCGAATGAAGAGTGGTACCGAAAAACAATAGAGGCCCACGGTACGATTATCTGGCACGAAACAGGACCGTTCACCTCTTTTAATACAAACCTTATCATGTGTTCACGCGAAATTTGGGACACACTGAATTCCGAAACGTTGGGTGTCCTGGTTATCGCGATAAACCCGGAGATGCTTCACGATCAATACAAAGACGTCAACCTTATTAAGAACAATATTCTCATGATTATTAATGACAACGGTTCGATCATCTCGTCTTCCGATTATTTGATGCGCACCCGAAACATACAGGACATGCCCGTATTCAGCCCGGTACTTCTCGAACACAGGAACCAAAGGACCGAGAAATGGCGGGACGAACGGAAGATTATCATTTGGAACAGTATCGACCTTACCAACTGGAAGATTGTGAGTGTCCTCTCCCGGCGTCGTGTCATGACGAGCGCCCGGGACATCGCGCGGTTTACTGTTATTATCGCGGTTATCAGCATTGCGATTTTCGTCGCGTTCGCGTGGCGGTTTTCTTCAAACGTTACCGAACCGCTCGATTCTTTAATTGACAAAATGCAGGCGGTCCCGCAAGGTAACTTTGAGAGCGTTCTTCACGCTGAAAGTTACAGGGAAATTAATATGCTCTCTTCCACCTTCAATGCCATGACACAAGACATGGCGCGGTTACTACAAGAAGTGTATGAGACACAAAATGAAAAACATGAAACCGAGCTGAAGCTGCTTCAGTCCGAACTGAAAGCGCTCCAGGCCCAGATCAATCCCCATTTTATCTATAACACGCTGGAATCGATCAACACCATTGCCAAGATGAAAAATGAATGGGATATCAGCAACGTTATCATCGCGCTTTCAAAAATGCTTCGTATCTCGCTTTCAAAAGGCTATCACATCATTCCCATCGGTCAAGAACTGGAGATGGTAACGCAATATGCCGCTATTCAGAACATCAACTACCCAAATCGGTTTACTTTGATAAATACAGTTGATCCCTCTCTCTACGATTACGCAATCGTCAAATTCACTTTTCAGCCGCTGGTGGAGAATACCATCTTCCATGGATTTTCCACGGTTGAATATCAGGGAGAAATTATTCTCTCGGCACAATTGGACAATGGAAAGATAATCTTCGAACTTACCGATAACGGAATTGGAATGGATGAGAAACATATCCACGTGATCAATAAAAAACTGTCGTCCACACAATTCGATATTCCCGGCAGCAATAATACAACGGACGGGTTCGGAATTCACAATGTCAACAGCCGAATTAAACTGCATTTCGGAGAAAAATACGGTCTGCAATACTCTTCAAACGAGAGAGGGGGAAGTACGGTTATTATACAGATTCCCTCGCAAAAGATTCACAGTAAAAACGGTATAGTTGTATGAAATGCACAATGCTCATCGTTGAAGACCACGCGTTAACGGCACAATATCTTTATAAAAATGTTGATTGGAGTTCGATCGGCATCGACGTAATCGGCGTTGCGGCCAACGGCAAAGAAGCACTGGCCCTGATGGACAAGGCGGCCCCCGATATTTTGCTAACCGATATTCGAATGCCTATTATGGACGGTCTACAGCTGATTCGGTATCTCAATGAAAAGAAGATAAAAAGTAAACCTGTAATTCTAACCGCTTATGACGAGTTTTCTTACGCGCGGGAAGCTATTCGCTGCGGCGCAGTCGATTATGTTCTCAAACCGATCGAAGACGCTGTTCTCAAAGAGACCCTCCGCCACGTTCAACAAGAAATTGTCAAAGAAAGGAGTAAAGAGAAACAATACTCATTCCTGTTGGAAAAAATGCGAAACCGTTTTCCGATACTACGGAACGACTTTTTTTTAAAACTGCTTAAAGGGTCGTTCGACCAGGGCACGTCATTGGAAGATACGGCCGCCTTTTTACAGCTGACGTTTCCAACCTCCTCTTTTTGCGTCATCATAACCGAACTCGACCGGTCGTCTGCTACCAATACCACGGACCGCAAAAAACAGGAGCACATTACATCCGATCTTATCGACACCGTTGAAGATTCGTTCCGCAAAGAGTATACGCTTTTTCCGGTATCAGTCGAATCCGGACCTGTTTTTATCGTATGCTGCAACAAAAAGGGAAGCGAAGCGGAACTACACAGTATAAAAAACCTCTGCAGTCGGGCGCAGACAATGTTCCGAGAAAAAACATCGGCAACTTTCAGTGCCGCTATCAGTACAGTCCATTTCGGATTAACACAGCTTGCATCCTGCTACTCGGAAGCCGGCGTGGCAATGGAGCATAAGTTTATATCGGGGCCTTCACATGTGTTTCTCTATTCTTTTCAAGAAGCCGGTCAGCATAGTGCCTCTTCGTTTATCTATCCTTTTGAACAAGAACAGCGGCTTCTTACGTATCTATCAATCGGCAAGAAGCAGCAGATGATGCGGGAATTGGAAAATTTCTTTATCTCGTATAAAAACAACGGCGCGCTTTCTCATACATTTATCAAGGAATCGATTATTACGATGATCATGCGGGCGATAAACACCGTACTGCAGCAGGAAGAAACACCATGCCACGAAAAGCTGGTTCGGATTGAAAT
>CAZJBZ010000342.1:644-4993 GCA_964543975.1 uncultured Spirochaetales bacterium | reverse complement strand
GTTTATTCAAGTCGAGGAGGGTCTGTATGTCTGATTGAGTAGATTTGGTCATGAGAGGTCGTTGATCAATGAGCCAAACCTTTTCGTTTTCTATCGTAAATCGAATTTGTCTGATTTCTTTGAAGTGGTCTTCGACAATTTGAGCAATTTTTTTAAGCTCGGTATGAAATTTTTTACTTATCTTATTGATATCCTTTCCTTCAAGACCGTAAGTATCGAATTTATTTTCAAAAAATGAGCCTTGAAGTTTCTTTTCACCGGTTACAATATCACGTGTATTAAAAAAACCACTTGCTGAGTCTTTCCCATAATTCCCATAAACCATGGGTTGAACTAAAATTGCGGCATCATTGTCAACCATTTCATCCAGCAAGAGCAATTTACTGATTCGTTTGAGTGAAATATCCATTTGAGTATAGGCGTCTGAAAAGAAATTGTCGGGAAGATACTTTTTAAACTCTTCGATTGCTTTTTTCCTGTCCTCGACAGAAACTTCCTTGTCTATCTGTTCGATAACTGCTTCAAGCTGTTTTTTGAACATCTCCGCGTCTTTGTCTCTATTTTCAAATTCAGCTATACGATATTCAACTTCGAGCATACCCTTAATAAGAAACTGCACTTCATGATAGGTAAAATTTTCTCCAACAAAGTTTGTAAAACCGGAGATTGTATCGTCCGTTAGGCCGAAATTATGGAGCGTAGGATAATTGGCGATAACCAAATTGGGACTTATAACCAGCTTCACTAACATTAGGTTCTCGGGGTTCCCGAAATCTTTGCTTGTCTCTTTTGTCAATTTTTTAAAATGGGTCTTTAGGTAATCAGGAATTGAATAATCTTCCAAATAGCACGCAACATCTGAATCGATGATAAATCCGGGCAAAATGGGTAAATTCAGCATAGAAAATTCATTCGCTTGCTTACCCCGTAAACCGATTTTTTCAATAACATCGGCCTTTTTTATATGATCACTTTGACTAAAATAATGTATATGTTCTTTCATGGTTGTGCCTCGCTACTCCTCGGTTATCCTTTAAGCATAAAATCAGAAAAGGTTTAAAACTTGATTGACAGGCGCCTTTAAAAAAGCTTCAAATTGAGGACTCGCTCCCTGTCGAAGATATCGCTGTAATTTTGCTATCTCTTTGATATCATCACCGGCTACAGCAAAAAGAATTGAACTTCCGTGTTTTACTTTCCCCCATTTGAATAGGGTGTTGATATCATTGATCTTTTCGCCTTCGTAGAAAATATAGACATCATTTCTCGGATATTTTGTTTGATAACTTTGAATTATTTTCTTCCACGCCTCAACATTACCGTTATGAAACAATTCATTCGTGACAGGTACGGCATAGGTAGGAGTAATTCTCTTTTTTTGCGATAAGTGCGGTGTTGGTTGAGCACCTTGAGGAGCCGATGAAGGTGTTTGCGCTTCCTTCGGAGCGGCTTCGTCCGGTTTCTTGCCGGCATATTTATCCGACTGTATCGAAGTTCTTCTCGTGGAGGATGGTTTCGATGCAGTTCGTTTCCTCTTAGGCTCAGGCTGCTCCTCCTGTTTCTGTTTTTTCTTTTTATACGTATATTTACCTTTGAGAAGTACTTGAGGTGTCTTGGGTTTTTTACCTTGAAATAGTGCTATCATTTTATCGATGGCGGTAACTTCTGCCTTCGGGTTCCCTTTCTCCTCAAAAGTGCCAACGTAAATAGTTACAAGTTCGTCTTTTTTTAGTTGGTCGATGGAATCCCAATGAGATTTATTCTTAGGATTTATTACCAGTACACCAAGTTCCGGGTGGTAATACGATAAAACAATATCGATAGCTTTCCATTTAATAGTCTCTTCATGGATTTTAGAGTAATCTTTGATAGTTTCCTCAATATTGTAAGAACGATATTGATAGCCGTATTTATCGACAAGCAGAGCGTAGAGAATCGAATTAAACTGCTCAGGTTCTAACTCATTCTCATTAATAAGATCATTGAGTAAATCCGCAAGATTCTGATGTTCCTCAAATTCATCTACTAAAAATGATACCGATTTAAAATGGGCAAGGGATCTGTTAAATCCTTGCCTTGTACTAAGACCCTCATATTTATATAAGGTTTTTTCCATAAGTAGGCCCTCTCTTCTTAAAAAAAAGCTACTCTCTGAAAAGAGAGTAGCTTGCTTTCTGGTTTAACTTAAAGCGATTTTAGATCGGAGTCGCTTGACTTTTTCTTCGGGCGGCCGGGTCCTTTTTTCTTAGAAGATGATTCGTCGACGACACCTTTACCTGAAGACCTCCCTCTTCCGGAACTTTTTTTCGATTGTGAAGTAGATACGGGCGGTTTTTCTTGAATAGTCTCATTGAGACTTTCAGATGAACTTACTTCGCCTGGAGCGTTTAGCATATCTAAATAACTTTGACCGGCGGCACCACCGCCTGCTTCCTCTTCACCTTCTTCTTCAGCTAAATCGCTGGAAAAACTCATGGCGATATCGTCTCGCACCGTTGAACGTCTTCTCGAGAAGGAAGCAAAAGCTGCATCTTGAAAGCCTTTTGAAACACCGTGTAGGAACTCGTTTAAAACGTTTGCCATTCCGTCTAAGGTGGCTTTTTTGCGCTTAATAGAGACAATATCTATATCCAGCAGAAGTCCGGGCTGGATGTGATATGGATTGATCATATAACCAAACTGATTAAACTCTCGTTCGAGGAAAGAAAGACGGTCCTCCATAACACGTCTTTGTACAGGATAACGGAAACCGTACATAGTGTCCATTTTGTTTTTCATAAGTGTTAGTTTCCGTTTAATTTTATCTTTTTCAAACAGATAGGTCCGGTTCATTTGTTCGACCTCTGTTTCTGCAGGCTTTACAAAAGATATTTCATCCCAGCTTTTTTCAATATCTTCATAGAGTGGATCGCCGGTTTTCGATTTGATACGCCTTCTAATTTTATTGCGGTACCTTTTGGAAAGGTCGCTGAAATCGACGACGCCTTTCATGAACTTAGAATCTTCATAAACCATCTCTAAAACATCCCACAGATGGTTTACTTCATTTTCGAACGATTGACACTGAACATCATACGCTTTCCGTTCTTCAATAAGTTGAGCGCTGTCGTAATATTTTAGTCGAATCGCGTATCTTTCATCCGGTAGCTCATTATAATCAGTTTCTTCATATTCTCGAAGAATTAATTCACGAGCGTTCTTCAAGTTCTCAGCATATTGATAGCCCATTTTTGAGGTGTCAAGAATTGATGTAATAGAGTTTATAGCTGTATTATAGCCTCGTGTTCGAATGTTCTCCAAATCCATTATCTTTTTCAGATTTTCACGGATATTTATGGGATCGAATTCTTCAGGATCGATTTCCGCCCTCAAGTTTTCCAACCGTTCCATAATATGTTTTGCTACATACCGGTATCGATTTGATTTTGGATTATCGCGATCATCACCGGTATGGTTCTCAACCCGCTTCATCTTTTCAAAGATAATTTCACTAGCGGACAGCTCTTCTTTTCCTTCATCGATAAGTTGATCTTTTAATTGCTCAATTTCCTTATCAATCTGGTCTATAATATGATTGGAAATGAGGTCCTTAATAAGAAATTCCACCGTCACCTGGTAGTGGAAAATAGGGCTAATGAGTTCAGAATCGAGAATATTTACCGATAGTTTGACGTCGGCAACGGTTTTCGGTCGATTAATATTGTCTTTAAATGAACATTTTACAATAGAATAGGCGTTTTCGCCCCGGATAAATGCTCCCACATCCGTCTTTTGGCGCAATAGTGAATTGGTATGGTTCTCAAGTTCATTAACACCCCGTTGAATATGGCCCTGGAGGTGCCCGTACATGTTAACAATCGATTTTTCGATTTCACCGGTATTGAATTTGTCCATACCACCGACTTCGTCGAGAAGCGTGGCAATTTCTTTTGGTGTATACCGAGTAAGAACCTTCATCTCTTCTTTATCAATGAAGTTCCTGACCTTTTTAACCATTTCATCTTCAGAAGTTGTAATGTATCTATTGAACATATTCTGAAAATTTTGGTTGAAATAGTTATAGAGTTTCTCTTTTATACCACCCATGACTTCTAATCGTTCCAAAACTTCTTTTGGAAGTTTTGAATTGATATGGTTCAAGACTTTATCGACTTCTTCTTCCAGCAGTCGGTCAACTTCGGCCTGTTGGTCTCTGCTTTCTTGGGCCAGAGAGTTCCTTGACCCTACAGCACTTCTCTTTTCCGGATGAAATACCATTGGGCTTTTTGGTAGATCTACACTTCCCATTATACTCTCCTTTAAATGTTTTCTATATAAGATTAACAAAAGCTACGGCACAATGTAAAGCA
>CAZJBZ010000342.1:0-634 GCA_964543975.1 uncultured Spirochaetales bacterium | reverse complement strand
TTTTTTTTTTTTTTTAATTTTTTATACTTTATAACATATTAAGGAACGTGTTAAGATAGGGAAGACAGGTGGTAATTTATGAGAAAAATAGTATTCTTTCTTTTCATAACCGGTTTCCTTTTCATAATGCTCAATTCTACCCTCTTGTGCGATGAACGTGAAGAAAATATCGACATTTTTCTTGTTCTGGATAAGTCCCTTTCTATGGAAGAAGAGATAAAAGCAGTAAAAGCGTATATTGACGAGTATGTAATCGATGATTTACTCATTCCGGGTGACATGCTGGTTATTATTGCATTCTATGGTGAAACGGAGATCATTGTAAACGATGAAAATGTCGAGCCACATGAAATACAAACCCTAAAGGACCGTATAGACGGCATTTTAGCTGACGGTAGATTCACCGATATAGGCAACGCATTGGATACGCTGAAAGAGGCTCTCGAGCGGTATGAGGATCGAGATCGAAAAAGATATATGCTTCTTTTAACGGATGGCATACAAGAAGCACCTCCTGAGAGTGAATATTTTACTGAAGACGGAAGTTTTAACCATGCTTTTCTCGAGAATACACGAACAATACAAAAAGAGGGGTGGAAAATCCAAGTTCTTGGTATAGGTACTGCTTCCGCAG
>CAZJBZ010000341.1:0-5008 GCA_964543975.1 uncultured Spirochaetales bacterium | reverse complement strand
GATGCTGTGCGTGTATTAAAATGTGTCCCGAAGAGGCCCGTTTTTTTGATGATGAGGGTGTGAAAAAGGCGGCACGATGGCTTTGGGAAAATTATAACAAACGGAAAGAACCGGAACTGTTTTTGCCGGACTAATACTCAACTTCGGCAGCAGTAAGTGTATTGCCGTCCGGATCGTAGAACTTGAGCATCATCATTCCTTCATCAAAGAAGTGGGTAACATCACCCCGGATTTCCACTTTGTGAGACTCCAAATGCTCTCTAAATGCTTGAATATTTTCGACACCAAAGGTCACAAAGCTGTTTTTAGGCGGGGGGTCGTTCTTTATCCATCGGTTTAAGGCCATGTATCCGGTTTTCAGTCCGGGGATTGAGAGTTCAATCCATCCTTCGGATTCGAACGCCTTGGTGAACCCCAAAATGTCACAATAAAAATTGAGCGACGCTTCAATATTGGTCGTCCAGATAAACGAGATGATATTCTTATACTGCAATTCCATTCCATGCTCCTTATTCCGATGAAATCAATACGGTCGTTCGTATGGATTGTAAATTTTTACAATCGCCTAATCAAGAGAGTGGTTTGCCCTGTGTTCACAGCGTCAATCTATTCTCACACAAGCAGATTCATTGTAAAATGGGGCAGGTTGACTTTATTGAACCGAGCCGGGCAAACTTAATCCGAGCCAAAAGGAGAGGAGAACGGAAATGTCGCTTTTAATGGGCATCGATCTTGGGACATCGAGTGTAAAAACGGTCGTCATGAAACCAGGCGGTGAAATAGTCGCACTCGACTCAGAAGAGTACCCCATACTAACACCGAAGGAGGGGTACGCGGAACAGGAACCCGAGACCTGGTGGCGGGCGACGGTGAAAACGATCAAAGCCGCCCTTGAAAAAGCTCGGCACAACGGCATAACGGCTGCCGATATTACCGGAATCGGCTTTTCCGGACAGATGCACGGGATGGTCCTTCTGGATAAAACAGGAACGCCGCTTCGTCCCGCGATTATTTGGTGTGACAGCCGCTCTAAGGAGCAGGTTACCCATATCTACTCGAATGTTGATATGAAGTTTTTGGGGGGGATTACCCTCAATCCTGTTTTTCCGGGCTTTCAGCTTGCCTCCCTCCTCTGGGTAAAAGAAAACGAACCGCACCTGTATGAAAAAATCGAGCATGTTCTTTTACCGAAAGATTACATCCGTTACCGACTCTGCGGTGAAATAGGGACCGACTATACCGACGCGTCTTCCACTCTCGCCTTCGACACCGGAAAGAACCGGTGGTCCAATGAGCTTTTGGAAGCACTCGACCTCTCCGCCGCTCCCTATCCAAAACCCGGACACCCTTACGAAACGGCAGGGATCGTCAAAACGGAAGCAGCTGAAGAAACAGGACTGAAACCCCGAACCACGGTGGTATTCGGGGGGGCCGATCAACCGATGCAGGCCGTTGCAAACGGCGTCATACACCCCGGTGTTGTTTCTGTGACGATCGGTACCGGAGGACAAGTATTGGCATTCTCCGACACTCCCCTTTTCAATCCTCATCTTAACACCCACACCTTTACCCACGCGCTCCCCGACTCATGGTACGTCATGGGAGCAACGTTGAGCGCGGGTCTTTCCCTCCGCTGGTTTCGGGAACATGTCTTGAACGGATTTTCTTTCGCCCACCTGAGTAAAGAGGCGAAATCGGCCCCTCCGGGAAGCGGAGGGATCGTCTTTCTCCCCTATTTAGCCGGTGAGAGGACCCCCCATCTCGACCCGTCGGCAAAAGCCGTTTTCTTCGGGATGACCTTTCGGCATACACGCGCTCATTTGGTACGTGCGATTATGGAAGGTGTCGTATTCTCATTGAAAGAAGGGCTTAAATTGATTCAAGATTTAAAGATCCCCGTAGAACAGATAATCGCGACCGGCGGAGGAGCAAAAAGCAATGTGTGGCTTCAGATACAGGCGGATATTTTTGACAGGCCCATCCAAAAATCGACGGTAAAAGAGGCGGCCGCTACCGGAGCGGCGATGATGGCAGGTATCGGTATCGGTATCTACCGTAACGTAACCGAAGGTTCCGAGGCTTTGGCACGGACGTCCGGGAAACTAATTGAACCGGGTCCCGCTAACCGTGATATTTATGAAAAACAATTTGCTGCGTTTCAGGAACTGTATAAAAGGAACAAAGATCTGTTCACTGAGCAGAGGCGCGGAGGTTAGTCGCGCTCCAGCTTTTCAATTCGATTACAATAGCGCGACATGTCGAACTTTCGCTCCAGTCCCCGAGCATTCATATACCGGACCTTTCCGAATATCTCCCGCTCCTTCCAAGGCCGGTCGTGAAGCCCAAAACACCAACCCACACCGACATATGAGTTCGGGTCCCTCCCGTCGAGACAATATTTGTTGTTAAGCGTTAGTAACGTAGTAAACGCCTGTTCGGGTGATTCGCTCCACTCTAAAACTTTTTTTCCCCAATACATCCTCATATAGTTGTGCATGGACCCCGTAATGAGCATTTCCCGGGCGGCGGCATTCCAATACGGATCGTGCGTTTCAGCGGCCTCCAGCTGTTCAGGTGAGTAGAGATACGGACGGCGATCGTCCGCGTGGTCGTTTAACGTATTCAATGCCCACTCCGGCAGCCCGATAAACCGATCGTACGCCCGGTTGTAAGTGACGTAGTTAAGACTGAGTTCCCGCCTGACAACCAGCTCTTCGACAAATGCCTCGACAGCTTCCTTCGGAGGATGCCGTCGATCCGTTGTATCCGAAGAAGAGCTCTCCGTGTCGGCGGCTTCCTTCACCCTTTTTACAATAGAGAGAGGTGAAATCTGACCGAAGTGAAGATAAGGGCTTAATCCGGAGACAGCCTGTAATCCGGGATCATTACGGAGCAGGTGATAGTCCTTCAGCCTGTGGCTGAGAAAAGAATCAAGCGTGGATAGGGCCTCTCGTTCTCCACCCCAAAGAAATCGAGTTGCCGGTCCTACCGACGAATCTATGGAAAGAGATTCTGATACAACCTTAATAAGTTCAACGGGTTCTACAACTTCCATACGGTCTCCGCCCGGCAGCTCCAAAAAACAGGTTGTCCCTTGGCGGGAAGAGGTTAAAGGAATTCCTCGAAAAATCGGATGTTTCACCTCAGCCTGCTCGGGAATTACACACTGCTCATGCATAAACCGATGCAATTTTGGCCGAATTGTGCGGGCGGCAAACTCCTGCTTCATCGATGCCAGGTTAACGGGGACAACCGCGTCCGACTCCACCTGAAAGACTGGGACGGAGGATTGAGCGGCAAGCTTGTCCCGCCACTTTACCTGACGGCGGAGATATCCTCGGTCGGTCACCACGGCAGCCGCCTTTTCACTCAGGCGCAGCGCGACCAGCCACGGTTCTCCTTTACCACAAATGAAGGGTATCCCCCTCTTTTTCAAGCCGTCCCGGACATCGCATAGTCCTTCCAACAGAAAAGTAAAATGGCGAAGGTTTGCTTCCGGGTAGGTTTCGTCTAATCCGAAACAGACCACCACCGGGACCCCTAACCGATTCGCGTAGGCGACGGAAAACTCTAAGGCGTGGTTCGCTTCCGTGCGCTGTGACGCCTGCATCCAGTAGAGGATGTATTCCCCATTCCCCGGTCCCGCCTGATTCAATTTCGCGGTACGTTCCGGGAAAAGATTGGACGACGCAACCGACGGTCCCCGGGGCATGGATAATTCAGTTATGGGGGAGGAATCATCGTTGTTCATCACATTTCCCGGTAATTCGATTATAGGGTTCTGCCTTTGCCCGAGTCTGTTATCTCTACAAGCTCTTTCGGATACGGAGAGATAAACGTTTGATGCAGCAGATATGAATTGTTGTGCCGTATGGCCCAAGAATTGAGAATATGGACCGGCACGCTAAGCGGTACGCGCTCATCTCTATATTCTTCGACTGTGTTCAAAAAAAAACTTTTTTCCTCTTTTGATAGATAGGGGGATAATCCTCCGAAGGCGTGCTGGAGTACATTGATCATCGATGAGTAGCGGTACGGTTTTGCAAAAAGCATAGCTAAAAGCTCCTCATACCCGTTTACTATCTGCTCCTCATTCTTCTTATTGTAAGATGCCAATAGCTTCCCCAATTTTCTTGTTTTTGATTGATTATACGCCATAAACAAGAGCTTGTTCCTGGTGTGAAAATCGATAACTGCTTGAATGGTCCCCTGCTTTATCACCTCACGAAAAGCTTTTCGAACAAACAGTTTGATAAGGAAATGCTCCCTCAGAGCATAATTATTGAGCCGCCCTTCATCCTCTATCGCGGCATTTGGGAAGTTTTCCAGTATAAAACTGCCGAAAATACCTTCTCCCCGTGCAGAGTTTGTTTTCGGATTATAACCGTGGTATATTTTAACATCACCGATGCCGCAAGACGGCGACCTGTTTTTCAGGATAAATCCGTCGATTTCTCCGGTCCCATCCAAAAACTCACGCATAAACGATATCATTTTATCCGTGACATCATGTTCCGTTGCCGGTTGATACAGTCTTCGTTTACCGTTATCGATTATCATCCTGAGCGGCTCTCTCGGAGTACCCAAACCGACAGCCACTTCGGGACATACCGTTTCTATCTCAACAAAGCGAGAAAGCTTTTCTATAAAAGGAGAAGCGACCACCTGTCCATTGTACCGACACCGTTTGAAACCGAGACACGCGCTAACTATACATTTCGGTCCTTCATCCATGAGACCGCCCCCTACATAACTCTCTATGCTACCTCTTGTCGGGTAATCACGTCAATCAAACTTCGTTATTCAATCCCTTTTTCATGAAAAAACTGCATATATTTTCGGTCTTCTATCAGTGTGTGGGTCAGAAGCCACTCTTTCAATTTTTCCGTATAATAATGTTCTTCTTCCTCAGTATGGTCGGCTTTCCGGGTATACTCCCTAATCAAACCGACAATTGTTTTATGCTCTTCTTTTTTGCGGTTATGCTTTTTTTTACTCATTTAATTTC
>CAZJBZ010000340.1:0-5032 GCA_964543975.1 uncultured Spirochaetales bacterium | reverse complement strand
CGAAACCCCTCAGGTATTGCCGACTGGGACGAGGCCTCGGCAACGATAAAAAGCCGCTTTCTGTTATCGACGGTTCCTTGGCTTTGCGCGGCAGTATCACCCCTATCACGACCGATAAAAAAAAGCACCTTGCCCTCACCGCCCTTTTTCCCGGGCAGGGTGTAGAGAGAGCGTGAATAAAGGACCGTTCCTTCCCTCTCCAGAAATCTCTTCCGTTTTTTGATACCGCTTAACTCGGTTTGGTTTGCCTGAAGCAGCCCTTCTTTCCGTACTAATTCATAAATAGTCATATCGCATGACACCTCCGTCTCTATATTCGTCGCTGCCGTCCCTGCCGGCGTTCCGTACGCGTCTTTCGTCTACCCATCCGTGTCGATATCGGGTAAATTGAAATAGGCAACCGCGTTATTATAGCAAATGTCCTGAACCATCTTTCCTAACAGTTCCACATCGTGAGGAACTTCCCCGTTTTCAACCCACTCTCCTATCATATTGCAGAGGACCCTTCGAAAATATTCATGCCGGGGATATGAGAGGAAACTGCGCGAATCGGTCAGCATGCCGACGAAACGGCTTAAAAGACCCATGTTCGCCAGTGTTTTCATCTGCTGTTCCATCCCGTCGATCTGATCGTTGTACCACCACGCGGAACCGATTTGCATCTTCCCCGGTATTGAACCGTCCTGGAAATTACCCGCCATTGTCGTGATAATGGGAAGATGATTGGGATTAAGCGAATAGAAAATCATTTTCGGCAGATTGCCTTCCCGTTCCAGGGTGTCGAGAAAACGTCCCAACGGTTTGGCGATCTCGAAATCTCCGATTGAGTCGAACCCGGTGTCCGGTCCCAATTGCTCCATCATTCGGCTGTTTACTCCGCGGTAGGCGGCCATATGGAGCTGCATAGTCCAGCCTCGCTTCGCGTTCATTCTCCCGAACTCCAACAACATGGCTGACCGAAACGTTTCAATCTCCTTATCGGTCGGCCCGGTCCCGCTCCTGACCTTCAGGAAAATCGATGCAACGGTCTCCCTCGTGAAAGGTTCCGCGGCGGGTCTTTCTATTCCGTGGTCCGAGAGACGACAGCCGTGTTCGTGGAAAAAATCATGACGGTCCTCAAGTGCCTGGAGAAATTGATCGTATGAGTGTATCGCGGTGCCGCACGTCTCTTCCAAACGTTCGACCCACAGGTTGAATTGCTCCGGTTTTTCCAATGCGTGCGCCTTATCGGGACGAAGGGCCGGATAGACTCGCGTGAAGAGCCCCCTCTCTTGGGCGATTGCCTCATGATGTTCGAGAGAATCGGCAGGATCGTCGGTGGTACAGATCGCCTTTACCTTCATCCGCCGCATTATCTCGCGCGCTTTAAAATTCTCGCCGCTAATCAGAATATTGCACTGATCATAGATTTCGCGGGCGGTGTCCGGATTGAGTAGGATGTCGTCTATGTCGAAAAATCGGGCCAGCTCCAAATGGGTCCAATGGTAGAGCGGATTGCCCAAGGTTGCCGGCACCGTCTCGGCCCACTTTAAAAACTTCTCCCAGTCGTTTTTCTCGCCTGTTATGTACGATTCATCGACACCGTTGGCCCGCATCACCCGCCATTTGTAGTGGTCCCCGCCGAGCCACGCTTCGGTAATGGAACCGAACCGCCTGTTTTCCGCCACATACGACGCAGGAAGATGACAATGGTAATCCAATAGAGGCATCTCCTCGGCATACTCGTGAAACAATTGCCGCGCCGGTCTGTTTTTTAGCAAAAAATCTTCATGAATAAACGCCATAATCTGTCCTTAAATATTATCAACCAAATAACCGCCGTCTACGGGGATCGTCACACCGGTAACGAACCCTGCTGCTTTCGGAGAGGCAAGAAATACGAGAGCGCCCGACAGTTCGGAGGCTTCACCGAATCGGTTAAAAGGCGTGTGATCGATAACAGATTGGCCCCGTGCGGTCAATTCACCGGTTGCTTCATCCTTAACCAAAAGAGCTTTGTTCTGTTTACCCAAGAAAAATCCGGGTGCGATGCCGTTGACCCGAATACCGTAGGGAGCAAACTCCTTCGCGGCCGCCATGGTAAGGTTGAGCACCGCCGATTTGGCTGCGTCGTAGGCCCACACCCCGGAAAGAGGAATATAGGAAGACATTGAGGAAAGATTAATAACACTCCCTTTCGATTTTTTTTCGATCCATCGGGCGGCAAAAAGCTTTGTCGGTATCATGAGTCCGGCCACCAGGTTAAGCCGCAAAACATCCTCAAAAGTATCGATGTCCTGTTCTGTGAAATCGCATTTCCCCCTATTACCTCCCACTCCGTTTACAAGAAGGTTCGGTCCGCCAAACTCTTTGGCCGTCTGTTTCAGCGCTTTGGCAACCTGCTCCTCATAACCGGTATCTACCGTTGCATGATGGATGCGGTCGGAAACATCAATTCCTGCATCTTTACACGTTTTCACGATCTGTTCCGCGGCATCTTTCATGGCGATGCTTCTTCCCCGCCCCCAAAGAGACACCTTGGCCCCCGCTTTCAGGAGGGCCTCCGCGATGGCGCCGGGGAGCACTCCACCGCCACCGGTGATAACGGCTGTTGTATCTTCAAGTCCGAACATCTCTTGCACATAATTCATACAGAACCTCCTTCAAGCCATTGAAGTATATCCGGTACACAATGTCAAGTTTATACACATAATCATCTCCCGGCGCCGGGCAAGTCGAAAAAGAGTCGGCGGGTTCTCTGCGCCGGGCAAGTCGCGTTATGGACACAACACGCCACAAAAGATACGATGAATGCAATTATGGGTTTAGGCATCATCGTTCTATCCGGCATATTTGCAGCGCTTTTTAGTCTTGGGTACAAGATCAGAAAACAGTTTGATCTTTCCATTCAGCAGCTTGTTTTTTTCTTCTCCCTTTTTGTCGTTGTTTTCTCCACAATCTTCCTTCTTTTGTTGCAACAGCCTTTCTACACACGACAGGCCTTAATCATCGGTCCGCCCATGGGTTTGACCTCGGCAATCGCCATCTATCTCTACCACAGGGTCATCGATACGGCGAAACACAACATCTCGTGGACGGCCATCCAATTCAGCATTTTAATCCCCTTTTTCACCAGTATCGTCTTTTATGATGAGCAGCTGAGTCTGCAGGGGATCATCGGAGTAGTTCTCGTCTTTCTCTCAATCATCCTTTTCGGTATACGGGACAAATCGTCCGTCGAACAGGCAATCCCCTCGCTTTTTACCGGTATTATCCTCTTTCTCGCCTCATTTCTTTCAGGAGTAAATCAAACGCTGGCTAAAATATTTACCTCTTCATTCGGAGGCGAAAACCAATTTACGCTTCATCTCTATGCAGGACTTACGATGACCGTGGTTACTGCGATTATTCTTTTGGCAAAGAGAGAGCCTCTTCCCGGCGGCAAGAAAAGGTGGGGAGCAATCCTGGCGGGAGGCTACATGGGTACCCTCGGCCCCGTCAATATGGTGCTGCTCATCATCGGCCTGAAGACAGTCCCGGGTTCTCTCGCCTACCCGGTCAGAAACGCGCTCAACATCATACTGGTATTCGTGTTTTCATATTTCCTTTATAAGGAGACCGCGACAAAAACGGAGTTGATCGGGGTTGGAACTGCTCTTGCAGGTTTGATCATTTTGTCGGCATCTCTGGTATAAAATTGTCCCACGGCCGGACATGCCTGCTTGACCGGCCGCACCGTTTCAAGTAGTTTTTAGAATGGAAGGGGTACAGTATGAACGAGAAAGCAGATATCGGGGTCATCGGCATGGCAGTCATGGGGCAGAATCTTGTCCTAAATATGAACGATAAAGGATTTGAGGTGGCCGTCTACAACAGAACCACTTCAAAAGTAGATGATTTCCTCCAAGGTCCGGCGAAAGGGCGAGAGACAATCTACGGAGGCAAAACGGTCGAAGAGTTCCTTTCTCTGTTAAAGAGACCGAGAAAAGTGATGCTCATGGTCAAAGCGGGAGAGGTAGTCGATAGTTTTATCAACATGCTTCTTCCACATTTGGAGCCCGGCGATCTTATCATCGACGGCGGCAACTCCAACTATCAGGACTCCATTCGAAGAACGGCAGAGTTGGCCGATAAAGAAATACTCTTTATTGGGACCGGAGTATCCGGCGGAGAAGAAGGCGCACGGACCGGTCCGTCACTCATGCCCGGCGGTCATCCCAAAGCATGGCCTTTGGTAAAAGATATTTTTCAGGCCATTGCCGCTAAAACGGACGAAGGAGAACCGTGCTGCAATTGGGTGGGCGAAAATGGTGCCGGCCATTACGTGAAAATGGTCCACAACGGTATTGAATACGGCGACATGCAGCTTATCTGCGAAGCGTATCAGTTTATGAAAACCGGTCTGCAGCTGGATATCGACCACATGCACGAGGTTTTTAAGCGGTGGAACGATACCGAACTGGACAGCTACCTCATCGAAATTACCGCGAATATCTTGGGTTTTAAGGATGAGACGGGAGAACCGCTCGTAGAAAAAATTCTCGATACCGCCGGACAGAAGGGCACCGGCAAGTGGACGGGAATTAGCTCGCTCGAAATGGGTATACCGGTTACCCTTATCGCGGAAGCCGTTTACGCGCGATGCCTTTCGGCCCTCAAAGAAGAACGGATCAAAGCGGCAACCATTCTGACCGGTCCGAAAACGAGCTTATCGGATACATCGGCTAACAGAGAAGAGTTTATCGAAGATATCCGCAAGGCCCTTTTGGCATCAAAAATAATCTCTTACACTCAGGGGTTTATGCTCCTGCGGGAAGCCGCGCGCGAGTACAACTGGGACCTTCATTATGGTGATATCGCCCTCATGTGGCGTGAAGGCTGCATTATCCGCAGTGTGTTCCTTGGAAACATCAAATCCGCTTTCGATAAGAACCCTGATCTCCATAACCTGATGCTTGATGACTATTTTCACAACCTCATCGATTCCTGTATGCACTCGTGGCGCCGTGTGGTGGCAAAAGCGGTGGAATTGGGAATACCTGTCCCTGCTTTT
>CAZJBZ010000339.1:0-5044 GCA_964543975.1 uncultured Spirochaetales bacterium | reverse complement strand
CTTAGAATCTATTCAAAATATCGCAATTGAAGAAGGAATTCCGTATCAAACTCTTATTTCGAGTTTGATACATAAATTTGTCACCGGTAAACTGAGCGAAAGTAAGAAAGTGTCATGAGTAGTCCACACTTTTATTTTACATGGGATGGGCGATTTATGGGAAACGGACTAGAGAAAAGACAATCCGTTCTCGGTGATCTCTCGGTTAGGCTCCTATCTTACGTTCAGATGAAAGGGAAAACTATAGCACGGATTGGAGATTTTACCCGTATATTGGGTAAAAGTAAGAATCAGGAACGGAATCTATTGTCCCGCGGCTTGCTCAATCAGGATTTATAATACGCCTCAAGCGGGGTGTCTATCTCTTGCCGGAGAAAATCCCCTCAGGAGGAAGCTACAATCCGGGAACAGCCTATATCCTTGAGAAGCTTTTTGAAGACCTGGAAGGAAAATATCAGCTGTGTGGACCCGCTTGTTTTAACTTTTATGGGTTCGACGAACAACTACCGAACATGTGGCATGTGTACAACAATAAAATCTCCGGAACTCGCAGTATTGCAGAGCGCTCTCATGTATTCTTCGAAACTGCGGACCCTGGTCGATGCCGTATAGACTGGTGGAGGTTTCAAAGCCTTCTGAGAGCCTATAGATGGATACAGGAGACCTTTACAGACAAGAATACTGTCGACGAGCTTATCGACCCTACGCTCCGGTATGGAAACCGGTCGACAATCAGGCGTATAGGTTTTTGTTTGCGTACTTTATCAAATTGTGATAAAATACGCAAATAGGAACCCATTAGTAATGGTAAAAACCGTAGACGATTACATATTTTCTATACGAGCTCAAGGTGGATACTCATTCTCCCTCGATGAACTTCGCAATGAGGTGCCGGGATCTGAAAGCGCCCTTAGCCTTGCATTAAACCGTGCGGTGCAAAAGAACAAAATAGTTTCGGTACGTAAAGGATTTTATATAATAATTCCTCCTGAATACACCGGAAAAGGAACATTACCGGTAACATATTTCATTGACGACCTTATGAGATGGCTTGACCGAAGCTATTATATTGGGCTGTACAGTGCAGCAGCTATCCTGGGTGCCGGCCACCAACAACCTATGGAAGCGTATATATGTATTCACAAACCGGCCTTGAGGTCGATTCGCAACAACAAGCTTGTTATTAACTTTATAGTAAAATCGATATGGGACAGTCGAGATATTCGGGAGGTAAAAACAGATATGGGGTACATTCCGGTATCGTCCCCTGAACTGACCGCCTTTGATTTTTTATATTATCAACATAAAGGAGGAGTATCGAGAACGCTTTCTGTTCTCGAAGAATTATGTGAAAGTATAGAACAGGAAACCCTTCGGGAGATTGCGGAGCGATATCCTTTTACCACTGCAGTTCAGCGTTTGGGGTATCTTCTTGACCGTGAACTCCAATTGAATGAAATTGCCATACCTTTAGAGCGGTTTATTGAACAAAGACAGCCTGACTATACGAGATTATCTACGCTACATCCCAAGCAGGGGAATTACGATCAAAAATGGAAAATTATTAAAAATTTACGTTTGGAGGAGACTTTTTGATACCTCGAAGATACATCCAACAATGGCGTAATAACGTATCCTGGATTACAGATGCACAGGTGGAACAGGATTTGGTAATAAGTCGGGCGATCATAGAAATCTACCGCCATCCTGTACTAAAACAATCATTAGCTTTTCGAGGTGGTACGGCCCTCGGTAAGCTCTTTTTTAATTCGCAACAGAGATATTCTGAAGATATAGATCTTGTTCAGATACAAACAGGCCCCATTAAACCCATAATCGACGGAATACGGGAATCGCTTTCATTTCTCGGCACTCCTAACGTTCGCCAGACAAAGCACAATAATACTCTTCGTTTTTCTTTCGAATCAGAGATACCGCCGGTAAGTAATATGAAGATGAAAGTTGAAATAAATACACGGGAACACTTTTCTTTTTTAGGATATACGGATAAATCTTTTTCAATGGAAAACGGCTGGTACTCAGGGAGTTCACTAGTGACCTCTTCGATCTTTTCACAATAGGAAATTCCCATGAGTGTGATCATACAAAGATAATAGATTCATATACGAAGTACATGAGCTTTGTTACCGATCATCTTCCTACACAAAAAGAGTATATATGATAAACCTTTCGAAAAAATGTGAAGATCCGGAGTTTATTGGCGATATGGAAGGCTTGCTGTCACCCGGAGTCAGTTTCAATATACACAAAGCCTATGAGCTGGTAAGACAGAATCTACTGGAAAAACTATAGATGCACACGGAAAACAACTGGGTCATTATAAAAAACAGCTCACAAAAAGGCAAAGTCATCGAGACAACCGAGTTGTGGGGTTCGACGATACTCACTGTATGGCTTCCTCTTTCCGACGACATCGTCCGCGTCGCAAGTGAATTGGTTGAACCGGCATCACAGAGCAGATTCTATGGTGACGAAAGTATGCTGCGATATGTTGCCGCCGCCTCCAGGGTGCGCGATACACTCTCCTCTCAGACTCTCATCTCGCCCCTTAACAGCTCGGTAATACCTCTTCCGCATCAGCTCGAGGTGCTGCAGCGCTCCATGCACAAGGATAGCGTTCGACTTCTGTTGGCGGATGAGGTCGGGCTCGGAAAAACGATTGAGGCCGGTCTTATCTTTAAAGAGCTCAAGCTGCGAAATCTGGTAAAGAGGGCTTTAGTGGTCGTACCGAAAAGTCTGACCACACAGTGGCAGGAAGAGATGAAACTCCATTTTAATGAGGATTTTCATCTCCTTATTCCGCAAGCCTTTCAAACCTACCGGAGTGTGTATAGGACGGAAAACGTCTGGAGAATCTATGATCAAGTAATCTGTCAACTCGACTCTATAAAACCTGTCGACAGCAGAAAGGGGTGGAACAAAAAGGAAGTAGATCGGTATAACCGGGAACGGACCGAAGATATTCTCGATGCCGGTTGGGACCTCATTATTGTTGATGAAGCCCACCGTTTGGGAGGAAGTACTGCCCAAGTAGCACGATACAAGCTGGGAAAGGCCCTCTCTCGAGCTTCGGACCGCGTGCTCTTTCTATCCGCAACCCCCCATCAAGGCAAATCGGAGTCGTTCTTCCGTATCATGTCGCTTCTGGACGACCAAACATTTGCAACTCTCGAACAGTTGAACAAAGAAAATGTTTCGAAGTATGTGATACGAACGCAAAAGAGGCATGCTATCGATTCCGGCGGAAATCCGCTTTTTACCAGAAGGACGACTCAGTTAGTTCCGGTTGCATGGGAAGAAAAACAGACAAAACAGAAGTCTCTCTATGAGGCGGTCACCGATTATGTGCGGAGGGGATACAACCGTGCGGAAAAGGAACGGAAAAACTACATCGGTTTCCTGATGATACTCATGCAACGAATGGTGAGTTCTTCTACCAGGGCAATTCGGTCCGCCCTGGAGAAAAGATCGGGTATCTTAGGGGAGCCAGAAGAACAACTGAGTCTCTTTCCGGCTATTACGGAAGAGGAGTGGTACGATCTCGATGGCGAAGAACAGGCGGAAACCCTGTTGACGTCTCGGCTGGAGGCGGTGCAAACCGAACGGGAGGAGGTAAAACTGCTTCTCGACACCGCACGGCTTGTAGAGGTTATCGAATAGAGGAGCGGCAGTGCAGAAGGATTGGCGCGATATCATCATTGAAAAACTCATTCCGGAAACGAAAAGATCCTACCTGTTTTCTGACCCTGATTTTCTCTTCAAAGATGAAGTTCTCAACATACGTATACAAGAGAAAGGTTTCGATACTCTGATATATGAAAACGATATTGAGTTTCTAATCAATTATGAACAGAAAGTGCGTTTTTACACGGACCAGGGGCTGTTAAAAGAAATTATTATCCTCATTCATGATGATCTTTCTACTGCCGTAATTCCGTTTGATATCGCTGAAAAAAGTGATTCCACAACATACGATTATGCTCTTTTGTTCCCTCATTTGGACCGAAGGTTAATCCGGGAATTACCTGTAGAAATGCTCGATGAACTTTATACGAGCTTATCGGATATAAACGGCGATCTCACCTATCATGACAGCTGTACCTATGTCCGTCAAACCACGTCGAGAAGTAGTTGCAGAGAGATTGGAAAACCTGAAGAATACGGCTCCCGAATCATTCGAGGATTGGCTTTCCTTTGCACATCTATGGGCTGAAACATCGGCCGAACTGTATTTACACTTTCATCCTGAAACCGACGAAGAACTATTTAAGCAATTCCAAGCTATAAAAAAAGAGCGGAACACCGATTTCGCCTCCTGGTTACTACGATCGTACGGCAGTCTTTACAATTTTCCACCTTCATCACCGAGTATGGTGCACCATATTCCACGATATCTATCACAATCCGTGTTCAATCGGAAAAAAGTGGCTTTGGTGATTATTGACGGTCTATCTTATAGTCAATGGAAAGTACTCAAAAGTAAGATACAAACACACCGATATCGCATAAGTGAGAGATCGCTTTTTGCATGGATACCAACAGTGACCACAGTTTCACGACAAGCTCTTCTTTCGGGAAAAATACCGTTAGATACCGGGAAGAGAAGCTCAAAAAGCAAAGTAAAATCTATCTTGTTGCGCATTTGGATGAGACCCGAAGAACATGTAAAGGCTTTGCATGCGTCCGCATTGTCTCTCTACCCCCACTGTTCTAACAATGAGAAACTATTGCTCCACTGGGGAATGTCAGGTGCAACCTATCCCTTCTTTTTTCACGTTGCGGAACACGTCGGAAGATTCATCGCTCTTACTAGAGAAGTGAGAACAAGCCAAATATTAAGGAGAGTGCAGGAAAGCCACGGTGAGCGCAGCACATTGAAGTACGCCTGCCAGAGAATCATAAGAACATTCGTCGAATGGGGCGTGCTGCACGATGCCAAAAAAAAGGGTACCGTCCGTTTCAAAGAAAAAATCAATATAGCAAAAAATCCGCACCTGCATGCGTGGCTCGCGGAAGCATATCT
>CAZJBZ010000338.1:0-5066 GCA_964543975.1 uncultured Spirochaetales bacterium | reverse complement strand
CTTCTCCTTCCCTCTTCTCTTTCAAAGACCACTCACCCTCTCCCCTTCTCGGGGAAAAGGTTAACTCCCACAGTTAAAAAAATAGTAAGCGTTTCCAACGGTGGGAAGCTATATATAATGTACCATTAAAAATTTGTCAACAGGTTTTTAAAAAATTATTGATATTTTTTTAAAAGTTCTTCTTTCTCAGCAATTTTGCTTCTGACATTTCTTATTTCGTGCATAAGCTCCTTTACTTCAGGAGTCTCAACACTTACCGTATGATCGTCACTTCCGGATAGAATCTTAAATGCTACAGTACCTAGTTTCCCAAATAATTTTTCCGCTTGATTTTCCAACTGTACGATTTCGAACTTTAAGACGCCCTTATCTCCTAAATCGACAGCCTTCTCTTTTGCTTTTGACAGCAAATCTCGAGAAGTATCCAAGCTCTTATTAAACGTATCCTGCAAACGATCCAAAAAAGTCATAGTCATTACCTCACATAAAAAATACGATTAAAAACGCTCGTAATCAAGAACTTCTTTCAAAATAAGGCTCTGCGGCAATCACAAAAGCCCCCCTAATCGAATGATACTGAGTTAAATTTCCCCCGTGACACGACAGCTGATTTCAGATAAGCTGTGGCAATTGATTCTTTCAAATTAGGGCTATGCGGTAATTTTTTTAATTACCGCAATTGACTCAGGAAAAAGATGGCGGATGAAGAAAAAAAAGATCAACCTCACCTCATTCCATGCAGAACCTGTGGTTCTTATTTTCCTGAAGAGGATGCGGTACTAAAGGTATACTGTTCAAATATTTGTGCGACTCGTTATGTGAAATGCATCAATTGCGGCAGGTATTTTATTAAGACAAAAAAAGATGCTCCGCCACTTTGTTCAGCCGAATGTTCAGTCTACTATAAAGAAAAAATCGAAATGATTAATAAAAAACACCGCCAATAGCAATCCGCGAAAGGCGGTATATAAAAATTGCATAAGCAGGAGGAAATTGATGAATCTTATTTTTTTAGGCCCTCCGGGAGCCGGTAAAGGAACAGTTGCTCAGCGATTGAGTAAAGAAAAAAATATACCACATGTTTCAACCGGTGATCTTTTTCGGGCCGAAATAAAAAATGGAACCGAATTAGGTAAAAAAGTACAATCCATACTTTCCGCGGGTGACTTGGTACCCGATGAATTAACATCTGAAATTGTAAAAAAGCGTCTTTCCCAGCCTGATGCCGAGGATGGGGTCATTCTTGACGGTTTCCCGAGAACCATCCCACAAGCCGATAGTCTGGAAGCGTTTTGTACGATAGACGGCGTCCTAAACTTTCAATTAAACGACGAAGAGGTGGTAAAGAGACTATCAGGACGACGAATTGCTAAAAGCAGCGGAAGAATCTATCATGTGATCTATAATCCACCGAAGACGCCTGGAATCGATGATGAAACAGGTGAACCATTAATAACCCGTCCGGATGATGAGGAGGACGCGGTAAGAAACCGACTGAATGTTTATCACGAGCAAACTTCACCACTTATTGAGTATTATGAATCGAAAGACCTTTTAATTGATGTAGATGCCTCTCAATCGCCGGAAGAGGTTTACCAGTCGGTCATTGCTATCGTTAATAACTTTTAAGGATTATCTTCCTGTATCGGTGTCATTTCTGAATTGGTATCGGAGCTATCTACCGATAACTCTTCCACGGAGGGAGTCGAAACGAGGTCTTCCTCCGTAATTATCTCTTTTTCCATCAACAGTTCTTTTACCCTTTCCGGATTGAGAATATCCGGATGTTGAATCAATTCTATGTATTGTTCTTTATTTCTAAATCCCGCTACTATTGCATCTTCTAATGCATCCAATCCGTTTTGTGTGTCTCCAATGGCAACCAACAAAATCCATGCCTTATGAAATAGTACTTGAGGTTCCTCGCGCGAGATATCGAGCAATTCATTGTAAACTTCCAACGCTTTACCGTAGTATTCCTCAAGTCTGTATGCATTGCCCAATTCTCGAAGGACCTTCGTATCCTGAGGGTTCTGTTCCTTATATGCTTCAAGATAACGTATTCCCTTTTGAGGATTATCCATATCCAACTCCAATCGGCCCAATATCAGCATAAGATCATTATTCTCAGGTCTGATTGAATAGAGAGTACTAAATCGATCTTCGGCTTCCGAAAACTTTTCCTGCCTCCAGTAAATCATTCCGCTGTTGTAAAGCGCGTTTTCATTTAGATTATTTCTTGATAAGACATCCTCATACAGTTCCAACGCCTTTTCATATTCGTTTTTGAGGGAATAGGCGTAGGCCAATGTGTTTAACATATAAAGATTTTCCGGATCGCCGGCAAGCAGTTGATCGAGGAGTTCAATGCCCTTCTCCACATACCCGCCTTCCACATAGACACGGGCTAAATTATAGCTTGCGCTCGCAAGCGAATCATCCAGAGAGAGAGCTCGTAAATAAGCTTCCGCTGCTTGTTCCATGTTATCCAATTCAAAATAGGCATTACCTAGATTGTAGTATGCCCGAGCCGCTTCTTCCTTCCGGACTCCTGTGACACAACCGGATAAAAAAAGGATTAGCAGCGAAAGAATCACCGTTTTTCTTTTCTCGAGCTTCATTGCTTCAACACTGTCTCTTCGATTTTTCTTACTTGTGCCCGATAAAGGGAGGTTATGGTTGCTCCGTAATCTGCAATGAGCTGGATAATGTTTCGTGGTTTCTCTTCTTCATCCCGTCCGTTAAGCCGATCGCCCGCATCACCTAAACCGGGGAGGATATAGGCCTTCTCATTAAGCACAGGATCCATCCATAAGGTAAATACCGTTACATTATCTAAAGCTCTGATAATCCGCAACGTTCCTTTTAGTGCCGATATGACATTAAAGAATTGAATGGAACGGGGCTGGACCCCCTCTCTAAGCAGATATTGTATTATTGTAACCAAACTACCTCCGGTTGCGTTCATTGGATCGGCGAAAAGCAGGTCCATTCCATCTAAAACAGCAAGATCGAAATAAGATTTATTCAGGTCCAGCGTATAACGCATATTGTGTTCTTTCTTTGTGTCATCTCTCTTAATACGAAACAGCGCGAAGGGAGTAACATAGCCGGATGAACTGTATTCCTGAATTTCCTTCGACAAAATCATTGAAGGTAAAAGTGCTCCCCGTAACATCACACACATTACGGAGTTGCCAATTACCGAATCCACGTTCGGTATCTTATGAACCGCGTAGTTTTGAACCGGTGAAGATACGGGAGTCTTAACAATAAAATAATTTTTCTTTTCGGAATTAGTCAGATCGATAGCTAAATTAAAGAGAAGCTCATACGCTCTTTGAATATAATATAAAAATTCATGCCGTTGCGTTGCAAAATCACGTAATTTTGCGATTAAACGGGACGCTTCTCCGTGAATGCTTTGCGGCGTCTCAAAAGAATAAACGTGAAGGGCCTCTTCATTACCCGAAATTTCCTGCATGAGCGTTCCCATTTCATTATAGAACGCTATAATTTTTTCTTTTTCCCTCTCATTGTGACCCCGATCATCCGACGATTCTAATCGGGCAAATGAATCCATTGCTTTTTCATATAAAGCATCCATTTTATCGAGATAGTGCTTGTCTCTTTCCGTCAAGTATCCGTCAAGATCAGAAGCTTTTAATACCACTTTACTCAATGTAATTTCCTTTTTTACAATATAGATTGATTGTACGTTTTTAACAAGCGAGCCTCTAATTTCACGCAAAAGAGAAAATCAATAACAGCCTCTTTCAAAATGGGGTTCAATTAAAACCAAATTCGTGTCCCCACAGAAATGGGCAATTTAAACCCCGGGATGTCAACCGACTTATCTCCTAAAAAGATAATCGTCGGGACCACCGCTATTATTAGCTCCAATCTCTTCACATTTTTTCCCGGAAAAAGATGAAATCCTGCCGGGACACGAGCTCCAAGCAAAAAGGGATTGGGAAACTCTATTCCAATGCCCGGACCGAATGCAAAAAAGAAATTACCCGTTATTTTTTCATACACCATCAGCCAGTCGAGTGTCACGACGCCGTTTACCGCTATGGGGGTAGCAAACAGAACAATTCCCGCACCTACATAAAGAGGAATAGACGGAATAGATCCCGAGACTGTTATTTGTGATTCAAAGGTGCCGATTGGCTGAATTCCTCCGGTTACACCTAACCCCATGTCAATTTCCGCGTAGAGAGGTGAAAACGAAAGCAAGAGTAAAAAAACAAGACAAAATAAACGCATAGAAACTCCCTTTTACCGAAAACTCAGTCGGATATCTGATAGCTGCACGAAGCTTATGCAAAATAAGGTTGTCTGCTGAGCTTCTGGTAATACACATATATTAATACACACTTTTTCGCTTTCCTGCTTCACGATAACACAAGAATTCTATTAAGAAACTCCGGTATATGGAATCGTAACCAAAAATTAACAAAAAAAAAGGGGATATATATTGATTTTTCGATGTTGTTGCGTAATTAATAATACTATTCCAAAATATTTTACAGTCATAAGGAGCTGCACATGACGGCTAAGAAAACAATTATTATTGCGTCCTTCCTTTTTGTCGTTCTTGCGGTAAGCGCTTCCGGGTGGGGTATAGGCGTAGCAGCGGGCATTCAACCGCTCGGCGGACTGCCGGGCTCAAATGTCATGTTATCGTTTCAGGCCCCGGTCGTCCCTATTCTTTTCGGAGTAGGTTTTGCCGTTGGCACCGAAACGTTCAATATGGGAATTACGGCGGATTGGTGGGCGGTCAATCCGAACATTGTCGGAATCCTTAATTTCTACCTCGGTCCGGGACTATACTTTGGGGTAGCGGGAGATGAGATTGACTTAGGAGGCCGTATTCCGGTAGGACTCAATATTTTCCCAATTCCCTGGCTCGAGATATTTATCGAGATTGCCCCGACACTTGTCGTGCGGTTTGCGGACCCGGTCCAATTTCCAGTGTTCGGTCTACAATCTTCGCTCGGTTTACGGTTCTGGTTTAATTGATTGTTCGGTAGGTTTACGAAAAGAGAAAAAAAGCTGCCGAT
>CAZJBZ010000337.1:0-5093 GCA_964543975.1 uncultured Spirochaetales bacterium | reverse complement strand
AATGAAAATCGAACTGCTGCTTCTGAAAATGAAGAAAAAATATTTTTTTCGGGGCAGTGTTAGGATTGAGCTTACTACGAAGGTCCGCGTTTCCTGCAGTATTGCGATAACACCCCATTATGCCGATAATCGCCAACTAAGTGGGTATGTATCATCACGTCGTGTTCCCATAGTGGTTCACTTTCCATCCGTTCCGCGTACGTGTGACGATATCACTGATCGTGCGGTCCTGTTTCTCTGCCGTGAGGCCTAACCGCCGTACTATTATTGTTTATACTGTTTGAACTGCAATTCTTTGATTATCTTAAAGTGCTTTTTATTTGAACTACAGAGGATGAGATTATTTTCAGCACATTGCATGAGTTCCATATAGCTGAAAATGGAGATGTATCGTTCAATACTCTTATTTATTAATTGAGCGGCGGAATCGACCCCTTTTTGTATATCAATTATGACATCGGTATCAAAAAGCATTAATATCGAACACTCCGTGATTCATCGATGATATTTTTCGTATCTTTATCTGTTTTCCAGTGACCAAAGAGGGAATGGTCCTGGACACGTTTAGGTTTTTGGTCGGACGTACTTTGTCCTACAGGAAGAAGCACCCCTTTCACTTTTCCGTGGTAAAGGATCTTTATTTCTTCTCTTCTTTCCAAGGCTTGTAAAACCTCTTTCATGCGATATCTAAGATCTATTACAGACGCTTCCATGATGGTACCTCTTAAACCGTGTCTATAATATGTATAATGATACTATACATATCCTGTGTCAAGTGAAATCATTATTATGCAGTAGCAGTTGCTCGATGTTACTGGTGTGTTCCGCAGCGGTCTTGTCGTGGTGAGATTTACCCGAATGGATCGATTACTTTTAACCAGGAGAACCCATTGAAATCCTTCGTATTCCGTGTGTAAAACGTAGTGACGGTATTGTTTTTCAATGTTACGGCAAGTTGAAGATCGAAAATTCTCTTTGAAGGGAACCTCTTTTTTTGCATAAAGGATGCCATATCCTGCCACATATCGGATTTGTAGCTGCAGTGTTACCGGTCCTTATTATCTGGTACGGTAAATTTAGTTCACATTTCGAATTCCTGTAGCCACAGGGTGGAATTTTAAATGACGAATATTTCTCGTCGGACAAAAACGAGCTTGCATACGCTTTGTTATTCGCATACTATTCTCTGGGAGTATCAAATGAGTAAAAAAATTGCCGTTATCGGCGCCGGGATCGCGGGACTTTCCGCGGGTTGTTACGCACGGATGAACGGGTTTGACGTTGAAATATTCGAAAAACATACCGTGCCGGGAGGTCTCTGCACCTCCTGGAAGCGGGGGGATTACATCTTCGACGGCTGTATTCACTGGCTGACCGGGTCCGCCGAGGACGGCTCGTTTTTCAAGTTCTGGAATGAACTAGGGGCACTGAAGGGGAAGACGATTATCGATCACGACGAGTTTTTCAGGAAAGAGTTTCTCGACGGTACGGTGGTGCGGTTTTTTACCGATGCGGACAAGCTGGAAAACCATTTGCTCATGATTTCTCCTCCGGATGAAAAATTGATTCGGAAATTCTGCGATGCCGTCAGGAAGCTGTCCGGTTTACGGATGTCAATGGACAAACCCTTCGGCATGATGGGTTTTCTTGATGTCGTAAAAATGATTATTTCAATGATGCCCTATGGCAAAGTGATGAAATTTGCGAACGATACGACGGTGGCTGATTTCGCGCAACAATTTTCCAGTCCCTATCTGCGGGAAAGTTTTCAAGGGATGCTGCATGACGACACCATGTCCATGGCCGCGGTCCTCTTTACCTTTGCCGGGCTCCACAATGGAAGCTCCGGATACCCGAGCGGCGGGTCCCTGGAATTTGCCAAAGGGATTGAAAGGCGGCTTCAAGAACTGGGAGGAAAGGTCAGGTATAATTCTCCTGTCGCTGAAATCAAAATCGGTAACGGTAGGGCGGTCGGTGTAGTAATGGAAAACGGCGAGGAAGTGGCTGCGGATTATGTGATCAGCGCAATGGACCTCTATACCGCTTTGGAGAAGCTCTTGAGCGGCCGGATGAAAGGATCACCATACGAATATTATTTTGCCAATGAGAAACTCTTCCCCTCCTGCGTCCAGGTGTCCTTGGGCGTTGATATGGATTTCTCCGACGAACCCGACTATCTTACTCTTTCTATTCCGGCGGAGAAACCGATAATAGCGGGCGGGCAGGAATTTTATACTATTGAATTTAAACACTACGCCTTCGACCCAACTCTATCACCGGACGGGAAAACAGTCGTCGAGGTCATCTACATGGCGGATAATTTCGAATACTGGGACCGGCTCCGCTCCGACCCTGAAGCGTATAAAAAAGAGAAAGAGCGGATCCTATCCGTTACCCTGGATGCCCTGGAAAAACGCTTTCCCGGAATACAAGACAAGGTCGAAGAAAGTGATGTAGCGACGCCAATGACCTACGTCCGGTACACGAACAACTGGAAAGGCAGCTTCATGACTTGGATGTCGACTCCGGAAAATTATAAAGAACTGCGAAAGATTCCCTATCAGCTCCCCGATGTCGGCAACCTTTACTTTTCCGGTATGTGGATCATGGCTCCGGGCGGGCTGCCCACGGGAGTGAAGACCTCCCGGGACATCCTGCAGCTGATTTGTAAAAAAGAAGACCGGCAATTTTCAACAACGATGGCTGTTTAGATCCGGGAGAGCATTGCGTAAAATAATCGGTCGAGCCGAACAATCGAATTTTGCCATACCGGTAATAGAAACCGTTGCTTCGGAAATACTGCCATGGTATTATCTGGATACCCTCAAAAAGATGCTATCGTGACCGGTCGTGTCCTTCATGGTTTATATTGAGAAAAAATTTTTCAGTCTGATATAAAAAATGGTCCTTTCAGGTCATAAAATAGTACCTTTTACATTTGCTCTTAAAATTGTAACTAGACAAAGATAGGTATATTTACACCGGCAATTAATGCCTGGAACTTCCGATAAAGGTTGAAATAGTAATGCTACGGATTTTCTTCAAGTTTCCGCACCTCATCCGGGGAAAGGCCGGTAATTTTTATAATAAGATTTATATCGAGTCCCTCTTCAAGCATCCTTCGGGCAGATTCTAATATAGCTTCCTTCCGCCCTTCTTGCCTACCTTCTTTCCGCCCTTCTTTCCTTAGTCGTTCTGCTGTCGTCATGACCGTCTCCTCCGCTCCTTCCGTCAGATACTCCACTGTTTTAAGTATCTCTTCGGCTCCTATATCCGTTGCAGTAAAAATATACCTGCATACGCTGAGGGCAATTGCAAAAATAACAATTTTTGAAGTTGTAAAAAAAGTGAATGTTTACAGTATCAGTAATCGATATTTTTGCAATTGACACACACCGTTTTTTGTAAGAGTATCACCTTCTAAAAACCGCAACCCTTCTTCTTCTTTGAAATAAAGTATACCAAGTTTAAAGAAATCGTTCAAATGCTGCTTAAGTCTCTCCGGCTGAAAAATGTATTTTTGTGCGAGCAAGGCGATCTTTACCGCCGCTCGGGTAAAAACCACTGTTTTTATCCCTTCATCCGAGAACTCCGATAAGTCGATCAACAGATAGTCGAACTTAGGGATAAATCGATTAAAGATTGGGAAAGAGACTTTCCCTCCCGATAAATAATCATGAAGCGGTCGCTTTTTCCATTTCCTCTTCCCGTGATAAAAGAGTAGCGGCAGGACGATCGGTACAGCTTTCCTCTGTTTCATATGATGGTTCCAGATATTCAGAATATACCGTAGCAATTGGGTGTGGGGAAAAGCCGGTACAAAACTTTTATGTTCGAAGAGAAGGGCGAGTTTGATGCCGGCTTCCGGGTGTGCGGTTGAGTAACTCGCCGTGCATCGGCATGTGTAAACAATGTCCGAGAAATACTCGTCCAACTGCTCATCGGTGTATTTGGTCTTGTCCTGTGTGAGACTCTGCAAATCGAGGTGACGGAGAAGATCGTTCGGCAGGACGCCTTGCAGGAGATCGACCGCATTATCTTTATTGCTCAAGACTTCGTGAAAAAACCTATCGTGCGGTGTTTGTTGGCCCATACTAATATAAAACACATGATTTTTCGCTGCTGCTTCTGAATAAGTGAAAAAAATATTTGAATCCGTACTGGTTAGGAAAATGTGCCGATAGACGCCGTTACACCACAAACCGTTCCCAAACCGGACGCCGACCGTTGAAGTTAATAAAAAAACCCAACCTGCAGCCCGAAATGCGTAGGTAGTTGATAACCTGCGCCCGCATGGCCCCGCTCAGTTCCGCCACGGACTTTAGTTCCAGGATGACCAGCCCCTCACCTTGCGTCGGACCGGAAACAGCCAAGTCGGCCAAATATTCACCGACGATCTCACCCTTGTACCGAACCGTAAACGGTGCGTTATAAAGAACCTGCAGCCCCATCGCCCTGTGGACGGCCATGACCCCGTCGATTAGTTTGGTAGACAAAACCGGAAACACCATACTGTTTTCCTCCTTTTTTCTTTTGCCTACCACTGAAGGTCCCCTCGCAGCCCGTCAAGACCGCCCGAGGGGCGCTCGCCTTGGTCTTGACTGCGAGAAGGGACCGGTATAATGGAAAGAACAGGAGGAAGAGCGGCCGCGGAATATGCGACCAACCGCGGGCAACACTGTATGGGGATATGGGCTGTTTCAATCCACGCACCCGCTAGGGGTGCGACCTTCCGCTCCCTCCCAATAATACGGATTTTTCAGTGAAACATAAACCGGCTTAATGTTTGCGCCGGATGCCACCTCATCCTGGTTTGCTCCCGCGTAAGCGGAGGCCGTTTCGGGGTTTATCGTGAAATAGAACCCTTCTCCATACCATCCACTATCATGCCTATTATCCGAGTCTTGTCTCTGGAACTCGGTGAACGCCGATTTGGTCCCGTGATACACGGGCAACGGTTCGCCAATCTCATCTACTACTTTGCTATCCCCGAACCACTGCTTAAACGATTCTGATTTAACCGATGGCGCGGGCTGGAATAGCATATCCTACGGGTTTTCTTCTACGACGTGCTCCTCTCTTTCTGTTGTTTT
>CAZJBZ010000336.1:0-5108 GCA_964543975.1 uncultured Spirochaetales bacterium | reverse complement strand
CAAGGTGATTCGTGGACTTTCACCACGTAGATGACGCCCATGCTGGGCGCACCGCACCGCTCTGGCGCTGGCGCTTGAGCTCACGGACAGACCAGTTTTCGTTGATACACTGCTTTTCATAAAAGGAACGAGCAAGCTCATCGGAGATGCCCAGGAGCTCGGCATAATGGGACCAGCTCAAAATGCCGGACAGTGTCCGGCATTTTGGGTAAGCGAGATAGAGAAGCCTCATATACTGCAGATTGGAACGGCTGAACCCCTTGCCGAATTGACCGCTTAAATCCCGGGCAAGGTCTTTCAGTAGACGGCTGCCGTACTCCGCCTTTTCGCTCCCCTGCTGCTCGTGCTCTACAATACGGCGGCCGATGTTCCAGTAGGTTTCTACCAGAATGGTGTTGACCTGCTGAAAGGATTTTTTACGGCCTTCGGTAAGGAGAGTGCTGATGTCGGAAAGAAGGGTATTGTAAGCTGCAGCCGGTTTCTCAACCATTTACGACCTCCCCTTCCGGTACAGTGACCTCGACTTTACCGGTGAGCAGGTCCTGCATTAAACCGGCTTTTTGTTTTTGGAGTTTGGAAAGATATTGATTTTCATTTTCTAATTTCTCGTTGATAGTTGCTGCTCTTTTTTGTATCTCTGTTTGCTCCTCAATCTTGGGTACCGGAAGCTTTACCTCTTTTAGTGTTTTTGATTGAATGGCATCCATTATCCCGCCCTGTGTCTCCCGCCTAAACCAAGATAAAACCCATGGAGCATAGTTTAATTGCCAGCAAATCAATTCAGGAATATATTTATCATTATCGAAAGTCATTGTCTATAAATGCTTTGATGATAGAGCTCTGCCAATATTATCAGGAATTACTGCACACCTGCCCACAATTCCCATTATTGTAATCGTTACATCTTTTGGCTTAACAGCGTAGCGAATTAATTCACTATACTTTTTTTCAGAAACAAAACGCTTATAGTCAGGTTTGAAATACTCTTTAAAAACATTATCAATACCCAGGAACGGTATACCATTTTCGACAAGCTCAGATTTTAATAATGCGCTTCCAAAGGGGCCGCTTCGCATATTTGAAGAAACAGGAGCAAGCAGGTTATACAGATAATCCCAAGACCACTCCCTCGGAATCCACCCCAACTCGGTCTTCTTGTACAACTCCGGTGCCCGGCTGCGGGGCGGGCGGAGCTTGCCGTCCGGGCCGATACCCCTGGTAAAGAGGTCGTTCATCAGGCCGGTTTTGATCTTGCGGTATTTCTCGATAAGGCTTTCGGTCTTTTCGATGGCCGTATCGATGGTGGTAAGGATGGCGGCGATTTTTTGCTGGTGGTTTAGAGTTGGTATATATGGAATAAAACACTTAGAGTAAAAATCTGATTGAAGATTTGGCATAGCACTTCCACACACATAGTTCCAAACCTTTGACTGAACAATTTCTGACCGCAATAGATAAAACAACCACTTGGGTTGTACATCTTTTCTTGCCCGAATTCTTCTTACAAAATTGGATGCAATTATTCTTTCGTTTTCAAAATCTGTAATTACGACTCCAGCATTTCCTGTATAAGCACCAGATGAAACAAGGATTACATCATTTTCAATTATTTTTGCATGATCAAATTCAGTATTTAAAAAAAACCTTTCGGGTAAATCTTGATCTTGAATGAAGCCGTTTTTTGCTACGTCGCCATTTCGAACAACTTTGCATGCTATCTTTTCAAATTCTTTTTCTTCAGTACCCCAGAAACCAGAAATTGGTTTTTCAATTAGTTGCAGCAAAATTTTACCCATTCCATCCCCCGTCCGGGTATGTTTCTCCCTTTCCTGCCCCAATTTGCAGTCTTTCACGTAAAATATAACGTTTTATACCCATATCAATTATCATCCAGCACCTCCCAGCGGCCGCCTTTGGGCGGGCCGATTCTTTTGAGCACGCCAGATTCCTGTAGCTTTTTAAGATTGTATTTAACTCCATCTTCTGTAATCCCTTCAATATTTTCTGCAATTAACTCTCTTCCCGCAGATGGATTGGATTTCAGAAAGGAAAGAATATTTCTTTGATTCTCTGTCAATTTCTGGGTAGTTTTCCGGGTAGTTTTCCGGGTAGTTTGCTCAGGCCGGGGAAAAATAATCGTAAAAAAGTTACCAAACTCAAAATGCGGCTCCGGAGCACCAGCCTGTTTTAGCAGCTGTCTTATTTTCCCTATACCCGTCCCCAAATTCTCAACAAAGTCGATACGGTGTAAAAGGGAAGCGATAAGCTGGTTGCGTCGCACCGCCTTCTTTCCGAAATCCTTTTCATCGAGACCGCGCGGCAGACCGCCGGGATTGGATATTTCTACACGATCGTCAAATATTTCAATAACAACATGGGAACCGGCAAGGAAATAATCACGGTGAACAACCGCATTAATAACTGCCTCGCGAATCGCATCCAGAGGCAGTTCATAGACTTCCCGGCGGCGGGCAGTACCGGTCATTTCATATTTTACCCGCAGCTCCTGCTTGATAAAATGCAGGGCATAATCAATATTGCTAATAATGTCCAGACTGTAGTCTTTCCGATTGAGCACATGGACCCGTTCCAGTCCATCAAAAACACCGCAGGTAATGGTAGCCTGTTCACAGAGAAGCTGAATAGATTCGCTGAAAAAAAGAACCCCCGCATTGTTCATTCTGAGTTTTCCGTTTATATTCTCCGCCACACCCAGATTCAACAGGATCGACTCATTGTCGAGCGTTGATGTAATACCGGCAAGCTCAAGATAGGCTTTCAGTTTCTGGGGAACAAAATCACTGCTTATCTCATACTTTTTGTGCAGCTGCTCTTCAAAACGGACCTGACCCTCTGATTGGAGAAAATCAATAATATCCTGACGGTCCATTTTCTGTGCATTAGCACCCATACGAATAAAAAAACCATCGGAACAATGATAGGGCTTATCTTTGCCTTCGGGCACATCAATAATCAAAACATTATCATATTCAGATAAATGTACAGGTATTCGGGGGGAACAATTATTGGCTATGTCCTGAACCTGTGACCGGATCTTGTTATTGATTGTAACGCCTTTGGGTACACCCGAATCAGTTATCCCAAGAAAAATTCGTCCCCCTGAGGCGTTGGCAAATGCGGTCAACTCCCTGGACAGACTTTTATTAAGCGTTTCCTTGAATTCGACTAGGTAGGATTCGCCGTTTTTAAGTATATAATCGAACTCCTCTTGTCTAAGACTCATAACCCAACTCCACCAGAAACTCATGCAGCCGCGCCGAGGCCTTGTCCCGTTCGGCTTCAATCTCTTTCGCGGTAACGGCGTACTTCTCCCAAAGGTTTTCCACGGCCTTGATGCAGGACCGTTTGTCGTCCTGCAGGTACCGGGTGTAGGTTTCCAGCAGAACGCTTTTAAGCCGTTTTACAATAACCTGCCTGGCTTCATCAGTGCTGATCTTCCTGCGGGCGCTCTCTACCAGCTCATCCCGTTTGTTTTCTATTGATTTAATATTTTTTTTAAGCTCCTTTAGTTCATCTTCCAGTGCTTTGTGGCGAGACAAGGCTTTCTCGATATATTGGGCCTGTTTGTAAAGGCTTATACCCTGTTCTATTGCTGCCTCTATTTTCCCGGTATAGTCGCTTGTATGCTTAACCCGAGCGGCCAGTTCACAGATTCTCTTTCCGTTTTCAAACACCGGGTTATTCTGGGCAAAACCTTCTATACAGTAGTATCCTTTTTTCTCACCTGAGGGCAGCTTGCCCGACGCCTTTATTTCGGCAAACAGATCCGCGGCAAGAGATTTTAGTGTCTTGAGCTCTTGCTTCCATGCTGCATTCAACTCTTTCAAGTTCTCCTTTTTTTCTTTTACTTCGGATGATGGAAGCACGCCGGAATCTTCTTCATCTTCGAAATCCTCATCATCGGCGGCGGTAAAGAGTGACTGCAGTTCCTCGATTCTTGACTGGTATTTTTCCATCTCTTCCAGAACTTCCGGAAACTGACTCTGCAGAATCTCTTCATCGGGAATCAGCTCCGGTCCCCAGCCGCTGGCCGCGATGGATTTAAAGTCCGCCTTAAGTTCATCCACATAGTTGGTAAACGCCCCGCGCACCTGAGACGTGGAGAGAATGTTCTGGCTTTTAAGCAATTTCTCAATACTTTGGATAAGGGTCCGGCGCATCAGGAACACATTGCCGGCACTTTCATGCCGGTTTTCCGGATTATGAGCCAAAGCTTCTACCACAGTCTGGTTTTCATCCCACCATTTTGAAAGAGATGTTAGAAACTGTTCATGCCTTTTCCGCACACCGGGATGCTTGTTGATAAACTCAGAGATAGAGTGTCTGTTTTCAAGCTTCCCGGAAAACTGATAATAATCGCTCTCTTTTTCTGAAAAGCAGTCTTCCTTCAATCCCTTGTAATTTTTCCAGAAGTGCGTCAGGCAATCGACCTCTTTTTTCGGTATCCCGCCGTGAAGATGGGCCCGTACATCCTGTGGTTCAGGGGGCGGAGCATTATCCACAGAGCGCCTGATATTGCAGTTGTATTCTTCAGTTATTATTTCGGAAACAGGAACCCTACGGGCATACATGGGCTGCTTGGTATCATCATCAATAATGCTGAATGTAGTCTCCGGGACATCTTCGCCGGTATGATAGGTATGGACAATTTTATCGATGTCTTCGGGCCTCAGGTAATTACGGGCGCTGCCTTCGCGATACCCTCTGTCGGCGTTGATAAACAGCACATGGTCGTTCTTCCTTGTATCCGCGTCCTTTTTGTTCAACACAAGAATACAGGCGGGGATTCCCGTCCCATAAAACAAACTTGCGGGCAAGCCGATTATCGCTTCCAGATATCCGTGGTCAATGAAATATTTCCGGGCTTCCGCCTCTTCGCCTCCGCGGAACAGTACACCGTGAGGCATGACCGTCGCCAGCCGTCCGTCGCTTTTGAGTACCGCCAGCATATGCTGGACAAACATGAGGTCCGCCTTTTTCCCTTTCTCCGGTATAAAGACGGGGAAGCGGCCGGGAAATTTCAGATCTTTCTTTGAGTAGTTTTGACTGAACGGCGGATTAGCCATTACCCGGTCATAGCGTTTCAG
>CAZJBZ010000335.1:0-5115 GCA_964543975.1 uncultured Spirochaetales bacterium | reverse complement strand
CTGTTCCAGATTATCATTCAATGAAGGCAAAGCGGGCTTTTCCAAATGATGACCGACACCGCCTTTGGAGTGGCGCCAGAGACAACCCCATTCATCCTTGAAGAGTTCCTGATATTTCTGTTTTGACGGTTTTTCCGCGAAATTCATATGGAGGAGGATAATGTCATCCGGATACTCGGTTTTTAATTTCTCAATCTCATCGTGGTTTCCGTGCTCTATTTCGTAAGAAAACCAATGCATATATTTTGGTAAAATTTTTGGGTTCTGAAAAGTGAGCGCACCTATTACGTCCTGTTTTCCCATGAGTTCTCCTTGCATAAATTCATGTTATATATCGGGCTTATTGTTACCTATAGTTTTAAGCCTGTTAGAGCGATACCCTCGATAAATTGTTTTTGTAAAATGAAATAAACAACAAGAGTCGGCAGCAGCGCTAATGTGGACGCCGCCATGATAAGAGTGTATATTTCATAATACTCCCCATGAAGAGCGGATATTCCTACCGATAATGTCCTCATTTCCACCGAACGGGTTATGATAAGCGGCCAGAACAGGGTGTCCCAATGATACACGAATACAAATATCGATAAGGCCACTAATGCGGATTTGCATAACGGTAATGCGACATTGCGGTAGGTCAAGAAAATACCGCATCCGTCTATCTCCGAAGCATCAAACAAGTCCTGCGGTACGGTAAGCATGAACTGCCTCAGCAGAAAAATTCCGAACGCATTGATAATCCCCGGGAAAATCAGACCCGCGTACGTATCGAACAGACCAAGTTTTGAAAAAGCGATAAACAGCGGAATAAAGAGAATGTACTGAGGGATGAGCAGCGTACTCAGAACAATGAAAAAGGACACGCGTATCAAGAGAGTGGAATATCTGGCAAAAACATATCCTGCTATCGAGGCGGTTATTAATACAATCAACGTGCAGCTTGTAGCAAGAATCACCGAGTTGAGAAAGTACCGGAAAAACGGGACCATATCCAGCAATTCATGATAGTTTGCCAACGAAGGGTTTGCGGAAAACCAAACGACTGGGACTTTACGCATCTCCACCTCCGTCTTTAAACTGCTCGATGCCATCCAGAAAAGCGGGAAAATAGTGACAACAGCGAGAATAAACGCACAGAGAAAAAGTAAAATTGATGAAAGCGTCGATTTTTTTTTAACCATAATTGGACCCCTTTCAGAATGCAGATATTAGGTAATTGCAAAAATTACAATTGCATACAGTATAAGTATTTAACTTTTTCGGCACTGCTAAAAAAGTTATTTTTGCAATTACCTCAATTAATACACCGCCTCCTGTTTGTTGAATTTGAACTGTATCCACGTTAAGACCGAAATAATGAAGAACCCGATGAACGCCATGGCGGCGCTGTAGCCCATATTCAAAAACTTAAAACCCTGTTCATAGATATAGAGAGCATAAACCATCGTACTGTTTGCCGGTCCCCCGTGAGCTTGGTGCTGCGCGGACATAATAAAAACAAGATCGAATATCTGCAGAGAACCGATAATTCCGATAATAAGTGTAAAGAATACAACAGGCTTCAGGAGCGGTATTGTTATGTGCCGCAGCGACTGCAGCGGTTTAATGCCGTCAATATATGCCGCTTCGTAGAAGACATACGGGATCGTCTGTAACCCGGCCAAATAGATGACCATGTAAAAGCCGAACTGTTTCCATACACCGGTAATCATAATAGACAGTAACGCGGTGTTAGGACTTGTCAGCCATGGGACTCCGTGTAAGCCAATAAATTCCAAAAATTGATTTAAAACCCCGTAATCAGGCTGATACATTACTCTCCACACCTGACCAGTTACGACCATCGTGGTTACAACCGGAATAAAATAGACGGTCCGGAAAATCTCTTTTCCCGGTATCCCGTTGACTAGAAGAGCTATCATCAACACCAGAATAAGCGTAACCGGCAGTACCCCTCCTGTGTAGATAAATGTATTGAGTAAAGCTCTGAGAAAAACAGGATCTTCGAATGCCGAAACATAATTTGATAATCCTATAAACGGACGGTTCGGTTCCAGCAGTCCCCAGCGGAAAAAACTCAACCCCAACTCCGAAACCAACGGTACAATCTGTATGGCAAAAAACAGCAGCAAAATCGGGAGTATGAGAAAAAACGGTGCCCACCGCTTTCGCCATTCCCATGTATTTAGTACGGACTGTTTATTTTTTTGCATAAAAACCCTTGACCTTTCATTATACGTATAGATATAGAGAGTACCGTCAGTAAAAACGGTACTCTCTCAGTACAATTAATTACCTTCCCAACACTCTCTTCATATGATCGCCCACTCCGTTCATCACCTCTTCGGTCGACTTATCACTTGTAATCAATGTTTCTATTGAAGAGTTCAGAGTGCGTTTAAACTCCTGGAACCCTTTAAAAAACGGCATTGCCTGCGCGTCCGGCAGCAATTCATAAAAAACCTCCAGATACGGATTGAGTGTACTCCAATCGACATCATCATAGGCTGAATTAACCGCGGGCAGGTAGCCGGCTTTCAGTTTATTTTGGTTTACTTCTTTATCAAACGTAAAATACTCTAAAAACTTCCACGCTTCATCAGGTGCGTTCTTGTTGCAGAGGATATTCCAGCCTCCTTGAGTGGAAGCGGCTTTCTTGTTTTTAGGAAGAAGCGCTACATCATAGTTGGTTTCCGTTGCATTATCCAAAAAACCTAGATACCAGTTACCGTTTATAGACATAGCCACTTTCCCGGCGCCGAATCCTTCCCAGCCTTCATAGAAATCCAGAGCAGCTACCTCCCATTCTCTGTAGGGCTGCCTGAAGCCGAAATCCGCGGCACCGACGGCCTCTTCGGAGGTTATCATTTGGATCGGGTCTTCATTCACAAAGGTACCGCCGTTTTGATAGAAAAAGCTCCAAAATATATGCTCATAGGCGTTCCACTGGGTAAATCCGCTTTGGGTCAATTTCCCGTTATCGTCACGTTTTGTTAGTTTGATCGATGTAGCCTTGAACTCATTCCAATTCTTCGGCGGTTCCGCCCCCGCCTCATCGAACATATCCGTGTTGTAAAACAGCGCGAGGCAGTCGGTATAAGGAGGGGCCCCCCAAATCTTGCCTTCGATTTCGAGTGTTTTAATAGGCGGTTTCAGTCCGTCTTCATTTAAGCGGGACACAAAAAAATCCGGGGCGGCGGAAAGGGTTCCTCTGTTAAAGTAATCCAACGTCCATCCGATCTCCGCGTCCCAAATATCCGGCCCCTTATCCGCCGCAAGTTCCATGTTTACCTTGTCCTGAAAATTACCGTGAGGGATAACATCCAGTACAACATTCACATTCGGATTGTCCTGCATGAACTGATCGGCTGCCGGTTTAACCGCTGAGCCGCCGAATCCGGTCGGTTCTTCGATACCATGAATAGTAGCATACCGGACGGTGATTTCTTTCGCTCCGGCTTCCTGCTCACCGCTTGCATAACACTGAAACATGACAACAAGTGCTATGACGGAACATAACAAGAGTCTTTTTACTGTGGTCTTCATATATTGCCTCCAATAAAGTTTTCCCTATTGTAAAGCACCGCATAGATGATCGTAAGATTAGAAATTAGTAGAAAACTTGGACAATTCTCAGTTTTCTGTGCAGAACAGCAATTTTTCCAACTGCGTACCGTGTGAGCCGTATGTTTTACTAAAGCAAAAGCCACCTGCTTTGCAGGTGGTTGTTGATTCCGTCAATGAGGTCCGGGCTACAAAATCCTTACCATCGTCTTGACTACGGATTGCCAGAAACCGGGGGACGGATCATTTGTAAGAGAATCGAACTCTTCCGGAGTGTAGACGAGAACATCAAGTGCGGGGATTAAGTCACGGAGGTCGTCGAATAAACGGGGACGCTCGATAAAGGGCAATTTCGTACGGGTTACGAGAATGATATCAATATCGCTGTTCGGTCGAAGATTGTCACAGGCGAAACTGCCGAAAAAATACGCTGCCGTAACGCGTCCTCTTAAAACGGAACGGAAGGTATTAATCAGCTCTTGCCGGGTAAATCCGAACAGCGGGTCCCGATTAGGTTTTACAAGAATATCATTTTCCATTTGAGCTCATTATCTATCCTCATGCCTACCAGAGAGAGCCAAAGGTTGCCCCTCCGTATTATTCCTCTCCCTTATTGGGAGAGAAAAAAGATTTTGCATGATTAACAATCTTCTCGGCGAAATCAACAGCTTCCTGTGCCTGGTCTTCAGTGAAATACTCAAAAGGAGCTCCTGCAGGAAAGGCATCGGGATAGCGTGTGCTGATATAGTATTGATCCAAACGTTTCCCCATATTTTCAATTTCATCATTGATTTTCAGCGCGTGGGTAATTTCGAGTATTGAATGACTTCTTATTTCTGTATAACCCTTTTTGAATGCTAAGGCCTTAAGTGCTTTTTCCGCAACTTGCTGCGCGGCGAAGCACGTTTGGGAATACCTTCCCGCTTTAAGGGTATCTCTTGCCCAGAGAAGGTCATCTTCAGCCTGTCGTAACCAATCCCAAGCACGTGGATTCATGGTCCTATTGTAATTCAAAAACGTAAAAACGTCGAGCAATGCAAAAAGTAAGCTGCGGGCATACGTGCGCCTTGACATCCGCCTTCAACCTCAACACAATGGAGACTCAATAGAATAACTGGAGGAAATGAATGGCTAACGTGCGAAACATCAAACAACTCCCCTTGACCTATCGCCTTCAGGGCCGGCTGCCGAAGATCGGTATCCGTCCCACGATAGACGGCAGACGAAAAGGGGTCCGTGAATCACTCGAAGATCAAACAATGAACATGGCGAAAAGCGCCGCGAAGCTCATAAGCGAGAACTTGAAACACCCGAACGGAATGACGGTGGAATGTGTCATCGCCGATACCTGTATCGGGGGTCTCGCCGAGGCGGCACAGTGCGCGGAAAAGTTCGAACGGGAAGGTGTCGGCGTCTCCCTTACTGTTACCCCCTGCTGGTGCTACGGTTCCGAGACGATGGATATGAATCCGTCAATTCCGAAGGCGATTTGGGGGTTTAACGGAACGGAGCGACCGGGAGCGGTCTATCTTGCCGCGGTATTGGCGGCAC
>CAZJBZ010000334.1:0-5124 GCA_964543975.1 uncultured Spirochaetales bacterium | reverse complement strand
GCCTTCAGATAGGCGGTTTTATAAGCCAATACGCTGTACGCGGTCGCGTGGGACTTGTTGAATCCGTACCCGGCGAACGGAATCAACAGATCGAAAAGTTTTTCCGCGTCCTTCTTCGAACGGCCCATATTGAGGGCCCCTTCAATAAACTCTCCTCTCAGTTTCGGCATGACCTCCGGTTTCTTTTTTCCCATAGCACGGCGAAGAACATCAGCTTGACCGAGAGAGTAGCCCGCCACCTTCCTCGCTATTTCCATGACCTGTTCCTGATAGACGATGACGCCGTAGGTTTCTTCGAGAATCGGTTGTAGTTCCGGAAGAAGGTAGGTGATAGGCCTCTTTCCCGATTTCGAGTCGATAAACTGGTCGATATTGGCCATCGGTCCCGGCCGATAGAGGGCGTTTAACGCTATCAGGTCTTCTATTTTGTTCGGTTTCGCCCGTTTGAGTATTCCCTGCATGCCGGAACTTTCGAATTGGAAGATACAGGTGCTTTTCCCCTCACCAAGCATGCGGTAGGTTTTTGGATCATCCTCCGGAATGGTCTCCGTATCGAAGGCGGTCCCCCGTTTTCTGATTAACTCTTCCGTGTTCTTTATCAAGGTCAGCGTTTTTAGACCCAAGAAATCCATCTTAACCAAACCGCATTTCTCGAGAAGGTCCATCGTGTATTGGGTCGAAATGGAACCTGTTTTGGCGTCGCGGTATAGCGGAACATACCGTGTCAGGTTTTCTTTCCCGATAACGATTCCCGCGGCATGCGTTGAAGCGTGTCGGCTCAGTCCTTCCAGCCGTTTTGCCGTATCGATCAGCTCGTTGTAAACGTCCCCCTGCTCTTCCATCTGCTTCAGTTTTTGTTCCGTCTCGATGGCCTTCTCTATGGTCATCTTCGGTGTGGCCGGTACTAGTTTCGCGATGGAATCCGCCTCCGCGTAGGGAATGTCTAAAACCCGCGCGACATCGCGAATAACCGCCCGCGCTTTCAGAGTCCCGAAGGTGATGATCTGGCCCACCTTTTCCTTTCCGTACTTTTCGGTTACGTAGTCTATCACCTCCTGCCGGCGTTCGTAACAAAAATCGATATCAAAGTCGGGCATGGAAATCCGTTCGGGATTGAGAAACCGTTCAAAGAGAAGGTTGAACCGAAGAGGATCGATATCGGTTATCTTCAGCGCGTAGGCCACGATTGAACCTGCCCCCGAACCTCTGCCCGGTCCCACCGGAATTCCGTTCTTTCGGGCAAAATCAATAAAGTCCCATACAATCAGGAAGTATCCTGTAAAACCCATGTCGGTAATGATATCGAGTTCGTAATCGGCCCGCTTTTGTATCTCCTCGGTCACCGTGTAACGATTTTTCAATCCCTCAGCGGTTAGATGACGAAGATACTGGTCCGGAGATGTAAACTCAGGGGGTATCGAATAGTCGGGAAGCATGGGTCCCGGAAGTTCGATGTCCAGATTGCACCTTTCGGCAATGGCCCTGGTATTGGTAACGGCAGAGGGAATTTCCTGAAACAGGTGTGCCATCTCTTCCCGGCTTTTCAAATAAAACTGATCGGATGCGAACCGCATCCGTTCGGCTTCGTGCCGTTTTTTATTGGTACCGATGCAGAGAAGAATGTCTTGAGCGTTGGCATCCGACTGTTCGATGTAATGGGCATCATTACTGCAGCTTAACGGTATGCCCGTCTTCTTAGACAGTTCGACCAGGGCCCTATTCACGGTTTTCTGTTCCGGAATTCCGTGGTCCTGCAGTTCCAGATAGTAGTTCCCTTTCCCGAAGAGCTCCTGATAGTATGACGCCTTTTTTTCGGCAGCCTCGAAACTGTTGTTCAGTATCAACGAAGGGACCTCCCCCGCGAGGCAGGCGCTCATTGCTATGAGTCCGTCTTTATATGTTTGCAATACTTCATCGTCTATTCTAGGCTTGTAGTAGAACCCCTCGGTATAGCCGATGGAGCTCAGGGCAATCAGGTTCCGGTAACCAATTTCATCTTTCGCCAACACGATAAGGTGATAATAGACATTCCCCCTCTCGCTTCCCGTTTTTATGTGACGGGATTTAGGCGCGACATAGAACTCCGATCCGATAATCGGTTGTATTCCCTGCTTCTTGCATTCCAGAAAGAAGTGAAGCGCTCCGAACATATTGCCGTGGTCGGTCAGGGCCAGGCGGTCCATTTTCATAGATTTCGCTTTGGCCACCATTTTTGCGATCCGGGCCGCGCCGTCCAGAAGGGAATAATCGGAATGGTTGTGAAGATGGATAAAATCAGCGGCGATGGAATCCATTGAACCTCTTACGAAAAATATACCGTTTACTAAGGTCGTTGTAAAGGCAAGGCAGCAATTCTCCGCGCGTTATTCTCCGGTCAGTTCGAGAAGAAATCGTTTCATAATATGAAACGCTCTGGATTTTTGAAAGGAGGTCAATTTTCCGCCTTGTCTCTTTAATGTACCGCGAAATAACCCAAGGATCGAGTTTCGTTCTTTCTCAGAAAAAGGAAGCCGTTTTCCGGTCAATTCCGCTTCTAACTCTCTGTCGCGGATAAAATCTGCCCCCAAAAGCCCGAAAACGAATCGAAGATCGTTAATGACCCGCTTTTGAGTTCTTCCGAGACAGCAAAAAGAGAGGGTATTCTGTTCGCTGACGGTATGTTTCCCGATTTTGATATACTCTTGAATGTCCCAGGTTTCAAACGGTATCCGGATGCGGGTAAGCACTTCCCCCTGTTTCAAGAGTAGATTACCGTTTTCATCGGTAAACCTGTTAAAACCGATCCAGCGGGAATTACCCGCCCGTCTCAACTCCACATTGGCGTTCAATAGTTGGAGTACCGGAAAGCAGTCCAGCCTTCGATCGGGAGCACAGAGATTGCCTCCCAAGGTGGCAAGATTCCGAACGGACGGAGTGGCGATGGTGTTAAGAGTCTTGTACAGAATGTGGGGAAGAATGTGCCTTCCCGTTTCCGTTATCTGTCGTAATGAGACACACGACCCTATCTCGATATATCGGTCCGTTCTTCCGAACCGTTTCAATTCATCGATATTGTTGATGGAGATGACTGTTTGCGGCAATCGAATACTCTTTACGTTTTGATTGCTTACGATATAACTTCCACCCGCGAAAAGGAGCGCGTTCTTTTCGCGGTTTAACAGCGATAAGAGCTGAGGAAGATTGTTAGGGGTATAAGCGTGAGAAACGGTACTCCTATCGCTCATGATGACGCTCCCGACGATAGTACGCCGCGTACGTTACCCCGTCTACGAAGGATGACAAATCGGTGCAGCGGCATAAATTACCTTCGATCAGTTCCATTATTTCACCTTCCGTCGGGTTTAACGCTCTTTCTAAAAGGCCGTGCGCCGAAAAAATTTTACCCGGTTTGCAGTATTCACATGGATAGTAGCGGGCTTGGGTGAATCCATTCTCTATATCGTGATAATCATCGGTCTCTCTAAAGCCTTCAAATGTCATCACTTTCTTTCCGCGGAGAGTGAAGGCAGGCATGAGACAGGCTAATTGTACCTGATCATCTACTAAGACGGTACAAAACCCGCATTCTCCGCTGTAACATCGTGCTCTGGTTTTTGCCAATCCCAAATCTTCCTTCAATATGTCGACCAGCCGTTTTTCGGCAGAAACGTTGAAAGATACTTCTTTGTTATTAACGGAAAATGTTATATTCATGGGGCCTCTTCAATAAACTCATGAAGTCTTGCCGGATAGAGGGGAAGGGTATCGATATAATAACCCGTGGCTTGTGATACCGCTGAAATATAGGCCGCCGGCAGTAAATTGGCCGGCAATTCTCCGATTCCGCCCGCCTCTCCCCTTTTAGCCCCGGTGATGAAATCGATCGACAAAACCGGCAGGCGAGTAAAATTATCGATATTGAATGATCGGTTTATCCACCATGGTTGATTGGGAATAAAAGGTCTGGATGTAATCCAATCCAACACATGCATTGTTTCAGCGGATAATACCTTCTCCACCCACATCTTATTGTAAATGGTCCCGCAATCGACGACCATCCAGATTCCTCGAAGCTTGACCTCCAAATCGATGGGGTCCACTTCCACCTCTACCACCATCGACCCCCAAGAGAGGGAGGAGAACGGTCTGCCGGTAAACGATTCCTCATCCCACTTCGTTTTTGTAGCGGCCCTGTAGCTTCTTTTCTCCTCTATCGGCAGAGGGTTTCGAAACCTTTTCTTCTGTATGGTTTGACAGCACCGCTCGATCAATCTGGTAATAATGGTAACGTTTCGTGAAAAAAGAGAAGGACCGGAATCCGGTACCGTTTCGGAATTCGCGTGTTCGATTGTTATCAGCGACTGATCGATACCCAGGATAGAGCTCGCGGTTTTCTTCCACACATCGAAAATATAGTCCTGCCCCGAGACGGCAGAAGAGAGAATGGTAACGTTGCTTTCCGTATCGAGACGAACGGAGACGGAGTATTTACCTTTCTGCTCTCCGCGTCCGGAAAACCCGTTTCCTTGGTATGCGACAGCCAACCCTATACCGCGGCTTGGAATATAGGTTTCGTAAAATGATCGTCGTCTTTTTTTTATTATTTCGTACGCGGCGTGTTTTCTGCGAAAATCAGAATTGTGTGCAACCTGTTCGATAATGCCTGCCTCGGGCGAGTCGTCGGCCAGCGCGCCCCCGGTAACGAATGAATTGTCCCGTTTTAGAATATTCTTGCTTTTCCAATCGGACGGGCAGATTTGTAGAATTTCGGCGATCCGTGAAAAATGGGCCTCCGTAGCAAAGAAGGCGTGGGAAAGACCGAGACCGAATACACTATCCATAGGAGGAGCGGTCGTTCGTATCACTTTTGTCTCTATTCGGGCATGGCGGCAGGTGTATGTGCCTGCTAATCCGACACTCATCCTGTCCTTCAATTCATCGACAAGAAGCGGATATGCCCCGCAGTTGACGGAAGCGCTGATGTCCAGTGCTATCGGATTTCCTTCCTTATTGAGGGCCGTTTTATGGGTTATACGGACAGGAGACTGGATATTAATGTAGAGGATATCTTCATTGCTGCTGAGAATAAAGCGGGCAGGTCGGCCTGTCTTTAGGGTCACCAATGCCGCTGACGTTGCCAGAAGA
>CAZJBZ010000333.1:0-5195 GCA_964543975.1 uncultured Spirochaetales bacterium | reverse complement strand
CTGCAAAAGCCACCACCGGAAGAAACCCCTTAAGGCAAAGCCTAACTGTGACCATCACCAAAGGTAGTGGCTTTTGCTTTAGTAAAACCACTACAAGAGAGACGTTGATATTTTAAAAGAGACCCGCTCCTATGAATTTGTCCGTTTATAACCTTGACGTGATTGAATACAAAAAGGCGTATGAAATGCAACACGTTTTTTTAAAAAGGCGGCAAGAAAATGAAATTGGCGATACGCTGGTGCTGCTCGAGCACCCTCCGGTCATAACGTTGGGAAGACGCGGTACCGAAAACGATATTCTCATCTCGCGGGACCTTTTAGAGAAATCCGGCATAGAGGTGTGTGAAATTGAGAGAGGGGGGGAAGCGACATACCACGGACCGGGCCAAATAGTGGGTTACATGTTTATCTCTCTCCTGAATCATGATAAAGATATTCGTCGTTTCATTCACAACATAGAAGAGGTCTTTATCAGGCTCCTTCATCGTGATTTTGGAATAACGGCAGGACGGGACAGAGAGCATATTGGTGTGTGGGTTGGCTCCAAAAAGATTACCGCTATCGGTATCGCTATTCGCAAAACAGTTACCATGCACGGTTTCGCGTTCAATGTAAACACCGACTTACGTCATTTTAACTGGATTGTCCCGTGCGGAATAAAAGACAAGGGCGTTACCTCACTCCAAGAACTGACCGGGGGAAGAGAGTTGGAGCTTCAGACGATACGACAGTCCGTAATCTCATCATTCTGCGAGGTGTTCGGATACACTCCGGAGGAGAAAACGTATGAATCCTGAAAGGCCGCCGTGGCTGAAGGTGAGGGTCCGCGGCAGTGACGATTATCGATACGTTGAAGAACTCCTCCACTCTCTTCATCTAAACACCGTCTGCCGGGAGGCTAACTGCCCCAACAGGATGGAGTGTTTTAATAAAAAAACCGCTACGTTTCTCATCTTAGGAAGTGTCTGTACCAGGAATTGCACCTTCTGCAACGTAACGAAAGGAGAAACGGAGGAAATCGATCCTACGGAACCGGACCATATTGTGGACGCCGTTCAAAAACTCGATCTCCGTTATGTCGTTATCACCTCCGTTACCCGGGACGACCTTCCGGACGGCGGTTCCGGCCACTTTTCCGATGTGGTATCCGGAATAAAACGGTACGATCGTGCCGTCAAAGTAGAGGTCCTTATTCCCGATTTTTTAGGTAAAAAGGGAGCCTTGAAAACAGTAATCGATTCAGGCCCGGACGTCATCAACCATAATGTGGAGACCGTTCCCGGACTCTATCCGCAGGTTAGACCGCAGGCTGATTATGAAAGGTCTCTCGATCTATTGCGATCGGTAAAACAGATTACGGGGGACCGGACAACAACGAAATCCGGGTTGATGCTCGGATTGGGGGAAAGCGAGAAAGAGGTCATTACCACCCTGGAAGATCTAAGAGAAGTCTCCTGCGACCTTATCACAATTGGGCAATACCTTGCTCCTTCCAAAAACCATTTTCCCGTGGCCGAATACATTCATCCGGACCGGTTTGAGAAGTTTCGCGGACTGGCGCTGGAAATGGGTTTTTCAGGGGTTGCCTCAGCACCCTTTGTCCGCAGCTCCTATGCCGCCGCCGAGCTGGCCCAGGACGCACGGTAGTCAATAATGAGTGAACACTGTACTATGCGAGGAGGAGAAAAAATGGAGAAGAGGGGCGTTCTATTCGGTATTATTGTACTGGTCCTTGCCGGTATCGCTGCCGTTCCTGTTTTCGGGCAGGAGTGCGGGGTACTGATAAAAGAACCTGAGATAAATCAGTTTGTTCTGGTTGTCGACCGGAGCGGAAGCATGAAGGGCGGCGCCCTAGATTACGCGAAAGCGGCAGTGGTTGAGTTCCTGCTTCAGGTAAAGCGGAACGATCGCGTCGCTGTCATCGATTTCGGTGATGATATCAATGTCACTGTCGATTTTACCGATGATAAAAGGCGGCTTGCCGATGCTGTCTATACACTGCGGCCCCGAGGCGGTACCAGATTCTACGATGCTATCGTCAGAGCGGTCCAGCTGCTCAATCCCGAATCGGGAGTAAAAGCGATTATCTACCTTACCGACGGGATGGATAACCGGAGTAAACATCAACTGCGTCATATAAAGAGCATGAATATAGGGGAGGGTGTTTTTGTCTATGGTGTCGGGTTAGGCGATTTAGATCATGATGCGCTTCAAGAGGTTTCGGTTGCGACGAACGGTCTCTATCGTGATGCTTCGGATTCCAACCGGCTGCCCGATATCTATAAAGAGGTTGTGACCCATCATTATGAAATGTATGAAAAGAACTATGCGACAAAAGGCAGCTTTGTCATTACTTCCATTCCGCCGCAAAGACCTCTCTATATTAACGGTCAGGAAACCGGTAAAACACCTGCCAAAATAGACGGGTACAAAGAGGGTGTACATACCGTCGAAGTTGAGTTTGAACGGGGATTATGGGCGTGCGTTACGGAGGCGAAGGCCGGATACAGGACCGTCATCGATGCCCGGGAATCGGACCTTCCTACCGATCTCTATATCGAATCGCTTCCCCGCCGCTGCTCCGTCTTTATCGACGGCGAGTATGTCGGTATGACTGCCATGATCGGTCCCCTCCGGCAATCCGATAAGGACCCTGCCTATTCCAATCAACTGATGGTCCCTTCACTACCGCCGGGAAGACATACCATGCAAATTATTGCATCTCCCGAGCATCCCATTGGATTGGACCTTGAGTTCGAGTTTTTCATGCCCAAACTTCCAAGTCATATGAAAGTGGAGCTGGTTCCGCCGCCTGGAAAGGTAACACTCAACGATCGTGAAATTAAAGTCCCGGCCTTTTCGGGTTTTTAGCCCGGTTTACTTGATATGATCGCGCAGATCGATGTAACGACCGATATCACCGAACCGAGTGTAATCTTCTTCATTACAAGTAAATACGATAAACTGGATTCTATCCTCGGCACTTTGCATCAGTGAGATGATCTGTTTCATGCGCTCACGATCGGAGTTGACGAAACTGTCATCCAAAGCCATGATATGGTTTTCATTCTGTGACAGCTGTTCCGCTAATACGAAGCGAAAGAGAAACGAAAGCTGTTCTTGCGTCCCCGTGGAAAGAATGTCGGGCGAAACAGCAACCGGTTTTTTATCAAATGCTCTTGCTTCTATTTGAAAAATGCCGAAATCGTTATCGAGGGTTACCGCCGGATAATTGCCCGCGGTCATCGTCTCGAAAGCTTTCGAGATTCTGCTCTGTACCGGCGCGACAACATTCTGTTCTATGCTCCTCTTCTCTTCTTCTATAACATCGATCAATGTTTGAAGAGATGAGATGGTAATATATTCTTTTCGCAATTTTTTTTGCGTTTCCATCAGGTCGTGTTCAAGTCTACTTTTCTTCGCGGGAAGGTCTTCCTGATTGGCAAGCTCACCCGATAATCGTGCCCTATCCTCTTTCAAACGGGAGATGTTTTCCCGCGTCATTTCCCTTTTTTGCTCTTCTTTCGAGAAAAGAGAGTCGGTTATTTCATCGACTTCCAACGGTTCCAGCAATGTGAGTTGTTCACGTTTTTTGTCATGCTGATGTTGTAACGTCTCGACCTCTTCTTTGAATCGAAATACCGATTTTTCCCCTAAGAGAGTCTGTTGCCGCTTTTCATTCGCGGATAAAGCATCCTCGAGACGAACGATATACCGGTCCGCTTCATCAAGCGTGTTGAACTGCGGCGGTGATTGTGGCTGCGGCTGTGGTGCCGGCTTGGTTGCAGGCCGTTCCTTGACGGACTGTTCGTAAAAGGTTAAAAAGTTTTCAAGCTCCTTTTTTTGCCGGGCCAACAGATCCCGGTCTATCGCCTGTATGCTGCTTTCAAGTGCTGCTTTTTTCTGTTTCAACTCCTTGACCCGGTTTAGGCCGCGCAGCAGTTCCCGTGCCTCCGTTACGCCATGTTTTTCCAGTATCTGTTCATACTCGGATTGCACCGAACTCTTCTTCCGTTTTACCTTAGAAAATTGCTCTTCCGAAAGGGGCCCCGTTATCCGTATCGTATATTCGTCGGGTGAGATAAGAGAGGCGGAACGTGATGCCCGAAAATGAAACTCTTCTTCAATAACCTTCGTCTCTTTTTCTTGATCGTCGGTCTCTATTTCGAAGGCGAACGGTTTCTCCGGTTCGATTATGATGTTGATTTCCGATTGCCGAAGCGTAATATCAATTTCCCGAAGCAATCTTTCCAGCTCCATTGCCTTTTCAACGTTCTTTTCATCAATGGCGGGAGAGGAACGGAGGTTGATTTCGACTACACTCAATTGCTCCTTACTCTCATAAAAAACTGCCAATTTCTCATCGATTTCTCCAATGCGCTGTTCGGCCAGTTCTCGTTTTCTTTCACGGGCTATAGGGAGTAGTTTGTTATATGAAGCGACCTCTCTCTCGATTGAAAGCAGCTGTTCGTATTTCTCCAATTGCGGCCGCAGCTCCAAGGAAAGGCGGTGGAGTGTATCGTAAGACTGCTTTTTCCGTTTCAATTGTTCCACATAGGCGTCGGTTTTTTTAAGCGCCTGACTGCTTTCTCTGATTGCCTCATCGTACGAAACCAACCGCTCACTCTTCTTACGGTACGTTTCGATGTTTGCGTCAATCTCGACTATCTGTTCCTCTCTTTTTTTCTTATCTCCTTCCAGCTCTTGTACCAATTTGCCTTTTGAACCGGACGCGCTCTTATAGCCGCGGCCCGAAGGGGTGAAATAGTCGTAATACTCCGAACGCACTGTTTCATAAAACTCTTCCGCGACAGGAGAAATGAGTTGTTCTTTGATTATTTCTTGGATACGGTTTTTTAGGTCACGGCTCAGAAGCTTCTCTTTACTGTTCTGAAAAAGATTAACTGTTTCTCCTTGTTCTACCCAGAGAAGATTGAAAAGAGCTGTAAGTGAATCATCAAAACCGAACCGGGCCTTGAAAAACGGCGTTACCTCCCTGCCTTCCGCGACGACCTTCTCCTTGTCTCCATCGATAAAAAGAAGCCGGGCCTCTCCTTTCGGGAATGTTTTCTCTATACGGTACCGGTCACCTTTCACGGTAAGGAGAGTCACCTTAATTCCCGCCTTTACTTTGCGGTGCCAGGGAATAAGCTCTTTTAACACGCTGCTGTTTTTGCGCGCGTCTTCTAAGATAC
>CAZJBZ010000332.1:0-5198 GCA_964543975.1 uncultured Spirochaetales bacterium | reverse complement strand
ATCCACCCTCTTTGTACCACCTACGTGCCGTAGCCTGCCGTCGTCATTTCCGATAACAAAGGGAACATCCTTTTCCGCTAAAAACTTCTTTAATCGCATAACTAACGCGTAGGCTTCCTGATTCTGTCTGTATTTGGTGTGGTATTCAATAGCGGGGACAAACGCGGTTTCCGACCATATAACGATATCAGGATTTTTCTTAAGCGCTTCTTCACTAAGGCTTATAAGGATGTCCAAAGCATCTTCATAATTATGTTTCCAGGGATCGACATTATGTTGGATAAGCGCGGTTTTCCATTTCGGAGCATCCGAATAGTCCGTCTTGCTCATGCTGCCATATACCAGGGCCGCTGCAAAAAGAAAAATGTAGAGAAACGCTTCAATTTTATGTTCTGCAATAAAGGTCCGAAAATGAGCAACTCCTTTCTTTAACGCGTTTCCTAAAAAAGCGGATGGAGCAAAAACAAGAAATGAGATACCCCATATACCGGTTAGAGAGGCGGCACGAATAAGGGGAAGAAACAGATACTGAGAATAACCGATTATCCCATATGAATATCCCAAAAATCCCGTCGTCCTCAAATATTCATACGCTAACCAGATAACAATTTGGACCAAATAGCCGTACTTAGGAAAACAGTGATCGGCAATTTTAAGGAGTGGAAAGAGTATGAGAAAATAGACGGCGTAGATTGTAGGGACGATAATAATCGAGAGAGGATGAAACTTTAAAAGCCAGAAATTGAAGAGGGCGTAGGAAAAGAATCCGTAGAAAAGTCCATAGAAAAAGAGCCGAACCCATCCACTACGGTGAATAACAATAAAAAGCGGGATAAAGGCAACGAATCCCAAGGGGAACCAGCCCCAGATCGAGATGAAACTGGGAAAAGATAAGGCAAACAAAAAAGACGAGAGGAGAAGTAAGGTTATTTCAAGAATAACATCAACGAAAGTTACAGAAGAACGCTGCTGATGAAAAGACGTAAATACATTTGCTGCTGATTCGGACATTTCAATCCCGAAGCGACCATACCGTTTTTTTTAGTTCTCTACCCGGACGAAACACAGCTACACCATGGTTCTCCACACTCACGACCTCACCTGTTTTCGGATTTCTTGCATGCACTCTTCCTTTTCTCGTTCGTACTTCAAATGTTCCAAATCCTCTCAGTTCAACAACACGATCATCGGTGAGGGCGTCTTTAATCTCATGAAGCATTTCATCAATTACCGTATGGATATCTTTCCGGTTGATTTTCACCTTCTCATAGATACTTTCGATAATTTCCGCTTTAGTTAGTTTACTACTTGACACCACTTGAATCCTGTTTTAGGTACCTGTTTCATTAAAGATCGTCGAGCCTCTGCAAAAATTCAAATTACCCATGTTGTAAGCATCTAATTTTTCCGCGCTTTTTAAATGGTGATTTTTGCAATTGGTTCCGTCTATTTTTTTTGAGCAGCGTAAAATTGATTTAACCGTTTATGCAATGATGATTTTTTTCTCGCTGCGTTATTTTTATGAAAAACCCTCTTATTAACCGCGGCGTCTATTAATGAAGTAACTTTTTTAAACTGTTCTTCAGCCGGTCCGGAATCCGAATTCTCAAGGGTATCGTAAAATTTCTTCGTTTCGGTGTGTACGCGGCTTTTCACCACTTTGTTCCTCATTCGCCGCTTTTCGCTCTGCCTATGCTGTTTTGCGGCAGCACTCTTATTGGCCAATCTGTCTACCTCCGATTCTAATTCGTTTTGCGCTATTTCGAAAAAAAAATATTACCAAATAATTCTTTTTAAGTCAAGTATTTGGTAAAAAAAATGAAAAAGCCATCCGGTTGCGGATGGCTTTGGTTCGTATCCTGGTAATTTACCGGAAATCCCGAGGCCGTCTCTCTCTTCGTTTACATTTATCACATTCCGCGACGTTTTTTATTTTACCACCGGTAAAAACTGACTTCATCTTAACTTCGCCGCCACAGGAACAGGTAAACTTCTGAGAAGAACTACCGGTTCTAGCATTCTTACTTATTTGCGCCACTTGTATTCTCCTTGTGTCATGAATTATATGTACCCAGTGTAGGACATAATGTAATTACTTCGGCCAATTTCGTCAAGTGGGATCGCAAAAAGCTATTCTTCCTGCCCGCCCTCTTCTATTTTCCAACCGGTGCCGTCTTTATCGTAACAAAAACATTGAAACGGCAAATCCAGATAGCTTCCATCGTTTCCGGATAACTTTATTCGTTTCGTCAGGATGTTAATCTCGGTTATTTTTAACTGAATTCCTTTATGATGTATTCTGCTTCCTTCCTTTGGGAGTTTCCGCTTGGCCTCACAATAAGAGTCAAACTCGTAGGCCAAACAGCATAACAGCCTGCCGCACGGGCCGGATATTTTCATGGAATTGAGGGACAGGTTTTGATCTTTGGCCATCTTTATGGAAACAGGCTTTAGTTTGTCTGTAAGACCGTGGCAACAAAAGGTCCTGCCGCAAACACCAAGACCACCCAAGACACGAGACTCATCTCTTACTCCAATTTGTCGAAGTTCAATTCTCATTTTGAAAATAGAGACTAAATCCTTGACTAATTCCCTAAAATCCACTCGTGATTCGGCGGTAAAAAAGAAAAGGACCTTCCCCTCCTCGACAATATAGTGAGCGGAAACCAGCTTCATCTCCAGCTGATGTGCTTCCGCCTTCTGTCTACATATATTCAGGGCTTCATGTTCTTTAGCCTTGTTCGATTCGTAGAGAGCTAAATCGTCTTCCGTAGCTTTTCGAACGATTTCTTTGATTTCCTCTTCGTCCCACTGTTTGCGGTTCGTGATAATCCCCTGGACCGCACCTATATCTTTACCGTACTTTGTCGGGACAATTACGACATCGTTAGTATCCACTTCAAAGGATGAAGGACACGTACATATTTCGGTTTCATTCGAGTGCAAAACCTTAATCTTATATAATTCATTACCCTCAGGCTGTGTGTTATTCACGAAGTACTCCTTATCGAATGAAGTCTACAAGAAGACCATATATCTCGTCCACCTTGGATAACAATTCAAATTGCTTTTTTTGGTTTTGGAAGATGCCTGCTGCAAGTTTTTCAAGTTTTTCATCTATTATTGTAATAAGGGTTAACTCTTTTTGACCGTTTGTTCTCAATACTTTAAATCGAGATAATTGGGTCTTTTCCACCGACATACTGTGATCAATAATGTAACGAAGAAATGCTTTTACCGCCCTTTTATACCGTTTAATAAGCTCAATGGTGGGATTCTTCTTTAATTTCTCTCCCGTTTCATGAACCTCATCGAGAATTTCTTCAATTATGAGTTTTTGTTCTTCAACATTTAGTGCGGCGAAAGCCTCTATATCCTGCTGTTCGGTTTCTAGGGAAGAAAAGAGAGACCGAAAAACCGTTTTTTGAGATTTCTTTTTGTTCCGTAATTTCTGTTTTTCGTTATCGTGAGATCGGAAGTAGGTGTATCCGTAACTATCTATCCTTTCCATGCGGAGAGTTCTTTTTTATTCTCCTTGCGATTATTATTGTTCGAATTCTTTTTTGAAAGCGAATAAGCCCTATCGGCATCATCGTGCGGTCGGCCGTTATTTCGATTTTCAGCATAAGGGTGCTGTTCGGTCCCCTCTGAATTATCGTTTTCCGATTTTATCGACTGTTCCTTTTGCGTTTTGGTAATAATGCAGTTTCCGTTTACAACGACCCCCTCTTCAACAATGAGTCTTGGACTGGAAACATTTCCAATTATCATACCGGTAGAAAGAATTATGACCTTTTCGGATGAGAAAACATTTCCCTTGACAATACCACCGATTACCACGGTGCCGGCTTTAATTGTACACTCCGCACGTCCGTTCTTTCCAACCAGCACTTTACCCGGAGTACGGATAGTTCCTGAATAATCTCCGTCTATTCGAAGCAATCCATTAAGATCAAGCTCTCCTCGAAACCGTGTGCCTTCACCCACTATCGAATTTATAAAAGAACCGTCTGCTATAAGATGATCACTCATTTAAATTTATTTGCTCTCCTATTCCTTTGATGTTAAGCCTTTTAAGCCGGTGGAAATGCTCAAATATCGTTCCGGATCGACCACCTGGGAGCCAATACGTACCTCATAATGTACATGGGGTCCGGTTGAAAGTCCAGTGCTTCCTAAAGCGCCAATTTTCTGTCCTTGGGTGACAATGTCCCCTTCATTGACGTATACCCTGTCCAAATGAGCATACTTGGTAAAAAATCCGTACTTATGGCGTATTACGATGTAATTGCCGAAACCAAGCGGTTCGTACTTATTTTCCACCACCTTCCCGTCCGCGGTAGCCAATACCGGATAACCGCGCTGAAAGGCTATATCGGTTCCTTTATGCAGATACCATTTTTTAGTAAAAGGATGCTCGGCAGGGCCGAATCGGTTGGTCACTCGTCCTTTACCGCCTTTTACCGGCCACAATGTAGGCAATTCTACTAAAAGTTCCCCATGCGAGACAAGTAAGTCGGTAATGCGTTCCAGCGAATCGACCGATTCCTCTAAATAACTCTTTATACTTTGCAGTTCGCTGAGTTCCTGCATAACACCTTGGTCTTGTTGCTCAACATCAAAAAAAGAAGACAGATCACCGCCACCGCCCGTTCCTCCGGCCCCAACTGAATCTTCTAAGCCGAGAGTACCGAGGGTCTGTATTAGGGCCGATTCGAAATTATTTGATACTTTGCGCAATTCAGCGATTTCGTCACGTACCATCTCCAGACTGGCTTCCGTAGTTTCTAAGGTTTCGGAATTTTTAGAAAGCAAACGAGACAGTCCGCTAAACTGAGTGCTGGCCATAAAAAAAGCAATAAGAACACCTGTGAGGAGGATACAGAGAAAAATGAGAGAAAACACGGAGATACGAAAATTGAAGATTTTTTTTTCAGAGTGCGGGATAAACATAACGGTAAACCGCTGTTTTCCCACAAGCATAATATTTTTGAAAAAAGAACCGATTGCATTACCTACGATTCTTAAATACTTTACAATAAACTCAGTAATTCTGTTTTCTATATTTTTATACTGATTCGCAGGCGACACATTATTCTCCTAGTTTAATTTACACAGCTACGCAAAAAGAGTACCATGCACGCAAACATTTGTCAAATAATTACTGACTACAACACAAGTTCGTGTTATTGTAGCTC
>CAZJBZ010000331.1:0-5199 GCA_964543975.1 uncultured Spirochaetales bacterium | reverse complement strand
CCGCCTGTAGAAGAAGAGGAAAAAGCTTTCCTTAGCAGTATGAACAGTTACCTGGGAATCATGAACCATTACGATACCTACAGATTGTGGAGACGAATGGTTTTATGCCGGCTCTCCGGCTGGTGGTGGCGGCATGTATACCTAAGCGGAGGGGTAGCAAAGTTCGTTTTACGCCGGAAAGAGGTGCGGGCCGGGTACGAGTAAGGATGCCGGCACTGTTAAGGAGGCAAGTAGGGGGGCAACCGGACATGTGTTCGCAGGAAGTCTACGGACAATGCGGCCGGAAAATCGGGCCGAAAAGGCGGTGGGGGCTTTATTATTCGGTGTTCGGTTTTTGTTCCGTTGCCTGTAACCCTGCGATCTGTTCCGCTGATAGACCGGTTATTTCACATATTTCTTCTATCGGATAATTTTTTTCAAGCATCTTTCGGGCTGTTTTGGTCCGTTCTTCTGCTTTTGTCTTTTCCGTGGCCTCTTCCGCGGCCTTTTTCGCGGCCCTCCGTTCCCAACTTGTTACATACGGCATCGACTTCCCTCCTGTAACCTTCAATATTTCATTATCAAGTTTCTGTTCACGTTCCTCCGACAGCTGAAGCAACCAGTCTATAAACTTAAGCACTGTTCTGATTCGGTTTTTCGGATACTGCTTTTTGAGCAGAGTTCTGATCAATTCCTTTTTGGTATCATACAGCTTCTCTTCCTTTCCTCTATTTTCAATATAGCGTAAAGAAGCCTGGGTGACCAGCGCGAAGGGATTGTTGCTTGTTTCTAGGACCTCCCGTGAGGTTCGGTAATCGACCAGTTTCACAAGAGGGTATTCCATCTCGAGTCTGAACCCCCAACGCTGCCTGGAGTAGCGGTTCGGCCGGTAGCCGGGGTCCGGGTCGGTCAAAATAACGACACTCACCACCTCTTTATTATATCTATTGAATATCCGATAGGTGTAGATGAATATCCTTTCGGCAAAATTTTTTTCTCTATACCCCTGCACTTCGATATGGATAAGCAGCCATTTTTCCGTTCCGGATTTTAAGTAGATTTTTACCAGTTTGTCGGCATACCGTTTTCCTATTTCATCCCGGTCAATAATCTTCTGCAATTCTTTGTCCAGGAAGGTGTATCCTTTTGAAAAATCGATGTCGGCGTACATTGTCGGGAAGAAGAAAGCGAGAAAATCTTCGAAGAGCTCTTCAATGACGTCCTTCCAGGCCGAGTCTTGCGATACCTGTTGTGATTTTGTTTTCATGCGGTGTTCCTCCGTTTCTATTACCTAGAACAGGTGAAACCGGGCTGCTGCTTCTCAATATAGGCGGCATAGGAAATTTTATTTTAAAACCGAGTTATAGTAGACAGGTATTCCTGTAGACAAGGTAAAGGTACCCACTTGGATCAAACCTGGTCGGATTTATATAGCAGACCGCACAAAAGGTAATTTCTACTACGCTGTTGAAAAAAAGAATAAGGTTGCATGCGACCATCCGCCATTAGAAGAGGAGAAAAAGACTTTCTTAAGTAGCATGAACAGCTACCTGGAAATCATGCAACACTATCATACCCACCGATTACGGAGACGAATGGTCTTGGGCCAACTCTCCGGCTGGTGGTGGCGTCATGTGTATCTCAGCGGTGGTGTTGCGAAGTTCGTCTTACGGCGAAAACCGGTACGGTCAGATTATGGGTAAGAAACGTAGTCCGGTAACACTATCTTTTTGTGAGGAGGGCTATTCTTTTCCGGTCTCCGCTTCTTGAGTTGCATCTTGGAGTTGCAGTATTTTCCCTTTGTCTAACCCTGTAACTCGTTCTATTACTTCGATATCCAAACCTTCTCCAAGCATCTTTCGGGCTGTTTCGATTTTCGTTTTCATTGTCCCTTCTTCCAACCCTTTTTCTATGCCTTCTGTCAGACCTTCCGCCAGCCCTTCTTTCTTGGCTTTTTCAGCTGCCCTTTCCGCAGCCCTCCGTTCCCAACTGGTTACATACGGCATTCTTTTTCCTCCCGTTGTTTCAATAATAGCATCTTCAATGTGTTGGTCAAGTGTCTCAGGCAATTGCAGCATCCAGTCGATAAACTTGATCAACGCTTCAATACGTTTCTTTGTATACTTCTTCTCGAACAACACGGTTAGAAGCTGCTTTTTCGCATCGGCTAATCGAGGTATAGCCCCTTTTCCATCGATAGAGCGTAACACCGTCGCTACCACCAGCGCAAACGGATTCAGGTTACCGGCCAGGTCAGCCCTTCGCTCACGAAAATCGAGCAGCTTTACTACCGGAAAATACATTTCATGTCGGAATCCCCATCGATTGACAACGTAGCGCTGCGGTCTATAGGCAGGGTCATCATCGGTTAGAATAACGGCGCTTACCACCTCTTTCTTGTACCGATCGAAGATCCGGTAGTTGTAGATGAACATCCTCTCGGCTAGGTCACTCTCTTTATACCCTTGCACCTCAACATGGATAAGCAGCCACTTCTCTTCCCCGTTTTTAAGAAAAACTTTCACCAGCTTGTCCGCAAACCGTTTTCCGACAGCAGCACTGCCGGCGATCTTTTGAAGCTCCTTGTCCAAAAAGGTATATCCTTTTGAGAAATCGATGTCCGCGTGCATGGGCGGGAAGAAGAAGGCAAGGAAGTCTTCGAACAAATCCTCGATGATGTCTTTCCATGCCGAATCCTGTGATATGGAAGGAGCACTATGCTTCATATCATCATCCCCCTTTGTTATCTAATACGGGGGAGATAGAGGTGGTGCTTCTCTGTTTGGGACTTTTTTTAGGATTATTCTAATAGGTGGCTGTCCCGGCCGGTCAATAACCTTTATAGGGGACAGACCCGTAAAACGGGAAATATTCGCCGCCGCTTTCCGTGACCGCATTGTCCACCACCTTATCATCGGTAAACTGAACCCCCTCTTTGAAAAGCGGTTTATCTTCGACAATGTTCACACAACTATACCCGTGACTGCTTCATCCTCAAGCTCGACATTAAAGGGTTTTTCATGCACATCAACAAAGACATTCTTTTCTCTACCGTGCTTTCCTGCATCCACAACGACTATACAGGCGCCGATAGAAACCGCCTTATCGAGTTATGCCGGCGAACCATTTATAATGACCCGACCCGTTCTTGTGTGCTGAAAGGGAAGCGAGAGGCTTGGAAGGGATTACCCCCGCATAAGAGCCTCTTCCATTCGCCGGAGAACTGCGGTCTTCCCATCGGGAACCTTACCAGTCAAGTATTCGCCAAGGTCTACCTACAGCATTATACAAAGGGCGTGAAATTTCTAGGCACAGTGATCAAACCGGGCCGTATCTACATCGCCGACCGCACTAAAGGCAAAATCTACCACGCCATTGAAAAACAGAACGAGATTGTCCGAGACCATAAACCGAGTGAAGAAGAGAAGCATCATTTTCTCAGTAGTATGAACAGCTATCTGGGAATAATGCAGCACTATAACACCTACAGATTGCGAAGGCGAGTAAAGGGATTGTTGCCTATCTCATCTCGGTCCATGTTTTTCTTCCGTTATTTGTCCATAATGGTATATCCTTTTGAGAAATCGATGTTCCGGTGCATTTGGGGAAAGAAAAAGGACAAGAAATCTTCGAAGAGTTCTTCTATGACGTCTTTCCAGGCGGAATCTTGCGATACTGGTTCTCTTCCCGGCCGAAGGTGCCCCGTAGGTGCCATGGACCAAGTGGTTTTACAATTTGGTAATTCAATTCCCGAATTGTAAAAATATAAATTGACAAATCAACAACCAGGATTTATCATTAGAGTATGATACCGAGGTCCTTGACCGATCAGATCAATAAAGCTCTTTCTTCTTTTCCGATTATTTCAATTACCGGGCCAAGGCAATCGGGAAAGACGACCCTCGTGAAAAATCTTTTTACAGATTTTGTTTATCTAAATCTCGAAGCTCTCGATGTCAGGAGCTTGGCCGAAGAAGACCCGCGTCGATTCATTCTTACTTATATAGACCAAGGAGTTGTTATCGATGAAGTCCAACGGGTCCCCGATCTGTTCCCGTATCTCCAAACAATCGTGGACGAAAGAAAACAGATGGGTAAAGTCGTTCTTACAGGTTCGCAACACTTTTTACTTTTAGAAAGTGTTACCCAATCTTTAGCGGGACGAGTGATGGTTTTTAACCTTTTGCCGTTTACCGTAAAGGAACTCGATAAGCAGTTGAGTACCGATATCGACGAGGTTATCTTTCATGGTATGTATCCGCCACTTTACGATAGAAAAATAGAACCTACCCAATTCTATCCTACCTATCTACAAACATACGTTGAACGTGATGTACGATTGTTGAGGAATATCGGTGACCTCTCCACCTTTACACGTTTTCTTCGTCTCTGCGCGGGGCGAATCGGAAACCTGCTCAACATGTCGTCCCTTGCAATAGAGACAGGAGTCGACCATAAAACGGTACGGTCCTGGTTGTCGGTACTTGAAGCTTCTTATATCATCTTTTTTCTCCATCCCTATCACCGTAATTACAACAAAAGAATTGTAAAACAGCCGAAACTCTATTTTTACGATACCGGATTGGCTTCCTCACTTTTAGGGCTCGAAAATAAGGAGCAGATATCAACACACTATTTGCGGGGTGGTTTATTCGAGAATTTTATCATAGCCGAATATCGAAAGATGATTACACATAAAGGCATAATTCCGAACATCTGGTTTTGGCGTGATAATGCCGGAACGGAAATTGACCTTATTATTGAACGAACACCATCGTTTATAGCTGTAGAAATAAAAGCAGGATCCACATTGAAAGAAGAGTTTACTCGTTCCCTCATTAAGTTCGCAAACTATTCCGGTATTTCACAAGATCGGTGTCATGTTGTATACGCCGGAAAGATGAGTTATAGCAGGAAAAAAGCCCATATTTGGAATTGGCATGATTTTCTTTCTATATAGTGTCCGGTTCCTGGTTTTTATCTGTTAGTTTTAAAATCTCTTTCTCCGGTAAATCCGTGACTCTTTTGATCAGTGCGATATCCAGCCCCTCTTGAAGCATCTTTCAGGCTGTTTTGGTCCGTTCTTCTGCTTTTGTCTTTTCCGTGGCCCTCCGTTCCCAACTTGTTACATACGGCATCGACTTTCCTCCTGTAATCTCCAATATTTGAGGCACTTGCAAAAATCACCATTTTATCCGGACTGAAATAGTTAAATACTTA
>CAZJBZ010000330.1:0-5222 GCA_964543975.1 uncultured Spirochaetales bacterium | reverse complement strand
GTTTTACTCCTTACGTATCATTCTCTTTAGCAAAATATCATAATTTCTACCAAAAAAGTCAAGATTATGGTCGATTAATATTCTGCCGTAGAAGCGCGCGTGTCCCTCCTGTTCCGGCATAAAAAAAGCCGCTCCGAGGGGAGCGGCTTTCATTCGCCGTATCGATTGGTGAAGTTGTTACTTCACTTTAATAGTGATGTTCTTCGGTTTAGCCTCGGGCGCCTTAGGAATATCTAAGGTCAGGACACCGTTTTTCATGGTTGCTTCGATTTTTTCTCTGTCGATACCTTTAGGAAGGACAAAGCTTCGGGAAAAAGAGCTGCTTCGTCTCTCTTTCAAAACATAACCCTCCTTTTTCTCTTCGTTCTTTTCATCTTTTTCAGTAGAGATGGTCAGCAAATCATTCTCGATCTTCACGTTGATGTCTTTTTCGTCGATTCCCGGCATCTCCGCTTCTAAGAGGTACTTGTCCTCTTCCTCTCGAATATCTACCGTAGGAACATTATTGTTCCAAAAAGGTGTATCGTTAAAGAAGGTATCGAGCATGCTGTCGAAATCGGTCATAAGGCTTAAACCGTTGTTTCTTTTTGTTCTCATTAGGTTATTCATAGTAACACTCCTTCATAGTATTTTTTTGTTCATTAATATATTAGCAAGTTTCATGCCAATTAATAGAAAAATTTGTAAGTCATTGTATTGTAACAAATTATCTGTAAAAGTTTAGGAAGAGAGGCAGGTATGGATGGTGGAAAATGATAAACAGGTCGGGGGTGTGAATCAATATGACACACATAGAAAATACAAATGATACAGCTGGTCAATATGACACAAACTCAATTCACACCATGGTGAGCGTGTGTATGAGAACTACAAAGATCCGTAAAATTACAAAAAAACAGTCCCGGTGTCCATTCTCTGAGGTGACACTCGGGACCGTTGTCGCACCGAAATAGTGTGGCCGTTTGATCAGGTTTTTTTCCGATCAGTACATGTATGCTCCGCCGCTTAACTTATCGTGGGTAATTTTAAGCTTTCTGTCGATGTCGATGCCGTAGGGGCACAGTTTGTTGAGGCTGCTGTAGTCCTTTTGGGGACCGATCTTCCGATTGAGTTGGGCGTATTCCTGTTGCGCCTCTCCGTTTTGTTGAAACCACTGCTTGAGCCGTTCTCGAAGCGCGTAGTGGCTTGTGTCTTCCATCCGTCTGGAATCCATCTGCCGGTCGTACAATCCTTCTAAGAGAAAGTATTTCGAGGGATCAAAACCGTTTTGAACGCATTTTCCGCACTGTCGGCAGACGTAATCGTTCAATTCGAGAGCGTTCTTATAGAGCTCGTCCTTCTCGTCATCGCTCATCGGGGTAAAGTTCTCGGCAATCTCGAAATCCTTCTTTACAAACTCTTCGGTATTCATACCCAATACCATGCAGGCAATGGGCAGTGAGAGGGCGTACCGAATTCCCTGCTCGGGCGAGCGGTAGAGATACCCGTCGGCCAGTGCCTTCATCCCCAAAAAACCGATTCCCTTGTCTACCGCTTCGGGAAGCAGTTTGTTGTAGACGTCGGGATAATTAAAGACGTCGAGATAGTTTAAGCCGGTCATACAGACGTCGAACGGGAACTGCTGAATTGCGTTATACATCACCTCCTGCCGTCCGTGACCGGAGATGGCGATAAACCGTACCTTTCCCGCCTTCTTGGCCTCTACAGCGGCCTGGATAGCGCCGTCGTCGGCAAGCAGGGTCTGCAGTTCGTCGTTCGTCTGTACCGCGTGCATAAACAAAAGATCGACATGGTCTGTTTTCAGATTTTTCAGGCTGGTGTTGATTACGTCTTCAGTCCCTTTTTTGGACCGTTCCATCGTCTTTGTTGCCAAATAATAGTCCGACCGTCTACCGGAGACAGCTTCGCCGACTTTCCTCTCTGAATTACCTTCACCGTAGGCGTATGCGGTCTCTATGTAATTACCCCCTTTATCGAGGTACATATGAAGGAGTCTTCCGGCCTCTTTTCTCGTTAGTTCGATGAGATGAAACCCTCCCATTCCGATGAGGCCCAGCTCCAGGCCGGTTTTTCCTAATTTCCGTTTTTCCATAATTTTCCCTTCTAAAAAGTATAGTGTACAATTTATTAGTATAATCAGAAGGGTTGAGGGTGTAAAGTTTGCCGTCACAGCTGTCCTAAATGTCATTTCTCAGATGTTTTAAATCAAGTGAGAGATGGTGGAAGAAAGAAAGCATAGCCGTCTGATTGGCGACGACGGCCGTTTGTACTGACCCTGAAGCCTCAATGGACCTTAATGAACTTCGCGGCCGCCGGTAATGTTGAAACTCTGCCCGGTGCAGTAATCACCGGAGATAGTCAAAAAGTACACGAAATCGACAACGTCGTCGATGGCGCACAACCGTTTGAGAGGGATTTTAGCGGTAAACTTTTCGATGACTTCTTCTCGGGAGAGATTGAGGTTTTTTATGTAACCGCTGCTGACGTGTTCCCACACACCGCTCTCATCGGTGATCCCGGGACACACACAATTTACGGTTATGTTGTAGGGGGCCAGTTCGAAAGCTAAGGCATGGGTCAGGGAAATGATCGCCCCTTTAGCGGCGGAGTAGTGGGCCATGAGGGCCGATCCTGTTTTACCGGATTTAGACGAGAAGTTGATGATGCGGCCGTTCTGTCCGGATTTCATGCTCTTGACGGCGGCCTGGCAGCAGTAGAGAGTGCCGTAGACATTGACGTTAAACATGGCGTGCAGTTCGTCCGGCATGATCTCTTCAAACGGTTTCTGATCTACAATTCCGGCATTGTTGATCAGGGCATAGACGGGACCGGTCCGCCTTTCAATCTCTCGAAAACAGTCGAACACACCGTTTCTGTCCGTTATATCGACGATGAAGGAGGAAACGGAATATCCGAGAAATTCCAGCTTCTCCGCCTCCTCTTTTACGTTAGGGTTGATGTCGATCATCACTACGCTTGCACCCTCCGTGCAAAAGCGTTCCGCTATACCTAAACCGATGCTCCTCGCCGCCCCGGTTACGACACAAATCTTATTAGTTACTGTTTGCAATTATTTTTGTGCCCCTCTTTTTGAGAGAATCCCATTCATTTGTAACATCTACAGCATGATAGTGACTGCCTTTACCGGTGTCAAGCAACCGCATGGAATTAAATCCTCAACCGATGCACCGTCTTATCGTAGATTACCTCTTCCCGATCGAAATCGAGCCTGATTTTCCACTTTTGCATTGTAGCAGCACCGATAATCAGCTCTTCAGACAAACCTTCGATAACCACCAACTCGTCGGTAAAACGGCGGGGAGTGTCTTTGAAGAAGAAATCCACCCTGACAGCATATTCGGCTTTTACAGTATAATCTTTCTCCGCCGTCTCGAACACCATCGGTTCAGAGAGAGGCGTCAGATGTTCCAACTGTACAGCCAACGCATAACTGATGCATGAGTAGCTTGCCCCGCTATCAAACAGAGCGGCGACTTCTTTCCGTCCCTTAGAGCCCGCGAGAACAATCGGCCTTTTTATTAGACTCATAATCACCTCCTTATACCTATTAATACAAGGAAGTTTGTACTGCTGCTTCATCATTTTACCCCTTTTTTTATACTATTTTGAAAAAAAGTGTGCGTCAATGCAAGGTAGCGGAACTGCACTTTCGGAACGACTGTTGGGGCTTTTTGAGCAATTGAGCTATTGTGTGCCACGAGAAGGCCATGGGAAAATAGTCGGGTAAGGTATCAGGAGACGAACGAAGGCGACACATCCGTGAGGTTTCGAAGACAGTGGATAATTATACATTTAAACGCGGAAGATTCTTCCAACGATCACCATGAAATTGCGAGAAAATGGTGGGATGAAAGATTGTCGGGGAGTGAGCCTGTCTATCTCTGTTGGAACGTATTTTCATCACTCCTTACGGAGGGCCAAGCTTCGGGAAGTCCGGTGACTGATGCCCACTTGGCAGCTTTAGCCATCGAATACGGCTGCACATTGTATTCTACCGATGTCGATTTTTCCAGGTTCCCACAATTACATTGGAAAAATCCGTTGGTTGTATGATGAATTGATTTTCCCCAATATGCGGCTTTTTGATCTCTAACCATTGGATTCGATTTTTTAATAAAGATTTCTCTATCCAAGTTGCTTAGTTTTAGGGTATACTCGTTCGGGAAGACCAATTCATATAGTATCTTCAGTAAATGAAACGGAGAAAACAATGATCTGTCCAATTTGTAGGCATGGGAAAATGGAGAAAGGTTTTACAACCCTTGTTTTTGAAAACGGTAATAGCACGATAATTATTAAAAAAGTCCCTGCCAATGTCTGTGATAACTGTCAAGAATCATTTGTTTCGGAAGAAATTTCGAAAAAATTGTTAACTATAGTATCTGATGAATCTAAGAAAGGTGTCGAAGTAGAAGTTTTGCATTATGCTGCTTAAGGGAAGAAGCTCGCAGAAGCTTAGAAGAACAGGAGGTGATAACCTCGATTCCGCAGGCAGTTATCGAGGTGTCGGCAGTACATAAGCCGCACTAAAAAGGTATGAAACAGCACATTGTAATTATTGGCGCGGGAAAAATCGGAAGAGGATTTGTCGCCGATCTCTTTCATCATGCGGGGTACTTGATAACCTTTGTGGATGCAGACCGGCAACTGGTCCATTCACTCAATGAAGCGGGCGAATATCCCCTTATCTCGATTCCGCCTTCAGGCGAAAAGCGGGAAACGAAAATCGACAACTTTACGGCTCTGCATAGCGAGGAAGATCGGGAAGCGGTCCTCTCTGCCCTTCAGGAGGCTTCACTCGTGGCGGCGGCAGTGTTCCCCGATGCCTTTCCCGCGGTGACGGAGCTGGTCGCCGAGGCGATCACCAGGCGCGCCGGCCGAGGAGGGCAAGCGGCGCCCAAGGCCCCGGGTGCGCTCAATATCATCGTTTGCGCAAACATTACCGACCCGGCCGGACAGTTTGGAACCGAGTTGTTAAAGAGCCTTCCCGAGGAAGCGGTCGCGTACTGCAAAGAGCGGGTGGGTATTGTCGGGTCTATCGTGCTTCGCATTGGTATCCAGCCTTCGGAGAAGGTGCTTCAGAACAATCCGTTGACCGTAGTAACCAACGGGTCCCCCCATCTCCACGTCGATCGGCGGGCGTTCAAAGGCACAGTGCCTGAAGTCGACGGTTTGGTCTATACCGACGACTTAGAGCGGGA
>CAZJBZ010000329.1:0-5280 GCA_964543975.1 uncultured Spirochaetales bacterium | reverse complement strand
GGCAAAGCCTAACTGTGACCACCACCAAAGGTGGTGGCTTTTGCTTTAGTAAAAGCCGCAAGGCAGCCGGTATCGACCCGCAACGTCTCTCCTCGAAGTTCTTTTTTGATTATCGTTCCTCCGACATGGAAAAAGACGTTGCCGGCGCCGATCAGCTTTCCCATAATACCACCCGAAGGTTCGGTGCCGTCACCCATCCTCGCTTCGTAGGTGATTCCGTCGTCCATATAGTTCATGGCACCTGCTTCGGCTATAACGGTTTCAGCGGGATCGAGCTCCACCTCGACAATCTGCATATCGTCACCGAAAATCTCATAATCTACAACATGACTCGTCATTGCTCTGCTCCTCTTTCAACAATCAACTCTACTATACCGAATATGCTCCGTTTAAGAAACTCATTTTTTAGTCCGTCCCGACACGGAATTATTTCAATATTATTGTCATAAGTATATAAGCTTATTATTATAAAACAATGAAATCGAATGCGATCCGACATATTTGGCTCAGTTTTTTCATTTTTATCGCCATCTTAGCATTCGGCACTATCGGCTATATTGTGATCGAGCACTGGAATTTTTACGATTCCTTCTACATGACGATCCTTTCGATAAGCACTACCGGATTCGGAGAAGTGCATCCGCTCTCCAACCTGGGAAAGCTTTTCACCGTTATAATCATCATTACCGGTCTGACGTCTATCGCATACTTAGGCGGTAGAGTCGCTCAAGCATTGATCGAAACATATATCTTTAGGAGAAGACGAATGGGACTCAAATTAAAGCTCCTTAAAAACCACTATATCGTATGCGGCTACGGCCGTATGGGAAAATACATCTGCAAAGATTTGGAACAGGCAAAAGTACCGTTCGTCGTCATTGAAAAGAACCGGGATGTATTGGAAGAGTTGGCGGAGAGCAACTACCTCCATATAGTGGGTGACTCCACTTCCGATGATGCCCTGATAAGCGCGGGAATAAAACACGCAAGAGGCCTTCTGGCGGTAGTCTCATCAGACGCGGAAAATGTTTTCACGACACTCACCGCAAAAGACTTGAATCCCGACATCTACGTTGTCTCCCGCTGTTTGGAGGAAGAATCTATGTCAAAACTCAAAAAAGCGGGGGCGGACAGAGTGATCAGTACCTACGAAATCGTCAGCCACAGGATGGCCCACATGCTGATCCATCCCGGAGTCGCGGAGTTTTTGGACATCGTTGTAGGGACCGGGCCGACAGATCTCCATCTCGAAGAACTGCGCATTGAAGAAACCTCTTCGCTCTCGGGAAAAACGCTGGCAGAATCACCGATAAAGAAGGAGCTCAACATCATCATCGTCCTTATCGAACGGGCCGACGGGCTTTCCATCTACAATCCGGCATCGAACGAAAAAATAATGGTAGGCGACCGTCTCATCGCCATCGGAGAATCGGCGAACCTCAAAAAATTCACCGAATTAGGATCAAAATAACATCAAGTAATCGTCGGAACGATTGACTGTTTAAAAAAGGAGAAAACAATGTCCGATGTTCCCGGCATGGTAGCAAAACTCGTCGAACGGCACGATCCGTTCCGTAATCTTTCATCAAACGCAAAAGTAGTCGTCTCCCGAAGTCAGTGGAAAGGGACCACCATTTCGTCATAGGACAAAAGGGCCGGACCTCATTTCCTTCCGACCAGGTGATCATCGCCGGCGATCCGGCACAAGCTCTCTAAATCCGCCCTGAACGGCCCTTTTTTGACTGTACGTCGATAATTGGCTACATTTAAGAGAGTATCTGTAAAATGGAGTATTGAATGAGTGATAATAATGAAAATAAACAAAAGAACGACAAGAACAGCAATTTTCCATTCGGAACAGGACAGGGGCCGGGAGGCATGTTTCGGCGGTTCTCTCCCCTTATTTTTATCCTTCTTATCTTTCTTGTCCCTTGGCTGATGACAGTTTTCGCGGCCGGTGGGCGAAGCAATGAAATTTCCTTTACCAGATTCAAACAGGAACTCCAAAACGGAAACATTAGTAGCGTCACCATCCAAGGAGAGAAGATCGTCGGAGAGTTCAAACGGCAAAGTTCGGGCCAGGGAGGCGGCGCTTTCGATACCGAGAAACCGATTTTCGTAACCTACTACCCGAGTAAAGTACCACAGAACTTTTTACAGCAGCTGGAAAACAACAACATCCGGGTCAACACAAAACCGTCCTCAAAAGACGGGGGTTTTTTCGCGATACTTCTCAATTTCCTCCCCTTTCTGCTCATGATCTGGATTTTCTACGCCCTTTGGCGAAATATGAAAGGCCAAGGCGGCGGACAGAACATCTTCAGCATCGGCAAAAGCCGGGCGAAACAGTTTAAGAAAGAGAGCACAAGCGACACCTTCGACGATGTAGCGGGTGTGGATTCCGCCAAACATGAACTTCAAGAGGTGGTCAGCTTTTTAAAGAACCCGGATCGGTTTAAAAAATTCGGTGCCACCACACCGAAGGGTATCCTGTTAGTCGGCGCACCGGGAACGGGAAAGACCCTTTTGGCGCGCGCGGTGGCGGGTGAGGCCAACGTACCGTTTTTCAGCATCACCGGCTCCGATTTTATGGAAATGTTTGTGGGTGTCGGAGCTTCAAGAGTACGGAACCTGTTCGAAGATGCCAAGAAGAACAAACCAAGCATCATTTTTATCGATGAATTGGATTCGATCGGACGGACCAGAGGCGCCGGATTGGGCGGAGGACATGACGAACGGGAACAGACCCTCAACCAGCTGCTTTCGGAAATGGACGGGTTTGAAAAAAATGAAAGTGTTATTGTCCTCGCTGCTACCAACCGTCCCGATATTCTCGATCCGGCCCTCCAAAGGCCGGGACGGTTCGACAGAAGGGTTACGGTAAACCTCCCAACGATGAAAGACAGAAAGGCGATTCTGGAAATCCACGCCAGAGGCAAGCCGTTTTCAAAGGAGGTTGATTTAGAGAAGATCGGCAGAAATACTCCCGGTTTTAGCGGCGCTGACCTGGAAAACCTTCTCAATGAATCGGCCCTCATCGCGGCGCAGTCGGGAAAAGACGAAATAGACCAGCAGGATTTGAGTGTGGCGCGGGACAAAATACTGCTGGGATTGGAGCGCAAGAATGTTATTCTTACCGATAAGGAGAAACAGCTTATAGCCTACCATGAAATGGGACACGCTCTCACCGCGGCAGTACTGCCCAATACCGACCCCATCCACAAGGTGACCATCATTCCAAGAGAACGGTCGATGGGCGTTACCGAACAGCTTCCCGAAAACGACAAATATATCTACGAAAAAGAGTATATTTTGGACAGAATTAAAGTGATGATGGGCGGACGGGCGGCAGAAGACTTTAAATTTCAAACATTAACCAGCGGAGCGGAAAACGACCTGAAACAGGCACAGCAGCTGGCCCGAAAGATGGTCCTCGATTGGGGAATGAGTGAAGAGTTTACCCACGTCGCCTTAGGGGGCGAACAGAAAGCGGTCTTTCTCGGTGAGGATATCGGTCACAGACGAGAATACAGCGAAGAGACTACCAGGCAGGTCGATGAAGAGGTCCGCCACATCATCACAAACGCCTATAACGAGGCACATGCAATTCTGGAAAAAAACGCACAGATACTCGACCATTTTGCCGAGCGGCTCCTGGAAGAAGAGAATATTAACGGCGAAGAGATTTACGACTATCTTAAAGAAAACGGGAACGACAACAAGAAAGAATAGAGAGAGCCGCGGATCGGATAATCATGCTCTCCATATCGGAATATACGCGGGATACCGGTAACCAACCCCTCCCGATCGGTACGGAGATGGAGGTAATTGCCTTAGGACATGAAAAAAGCCGGCATGATTACCGGCTTTTAGAAAATCTTGTAGAGGAGTATCTTGCGTTTCTCTTACCAAGATCTCATTGTCTCTATCAATAATTTATACGATCATCTTTCGTTTGTCAAGATATAATCAGTCGTTTTTTGGGTGAAAACCCTCTCGCCGGCAGCTCCTCATCAACAACACTTCCGTCTGCCGTGATGTAGTCCTTCCACTCACCTTTCCCCACACAGAGTTGATTAGGACGAAAATTGGCTTTATACCTCATGTGCCTGTTTTCCACAATGTAGTAGCCCAAATAACAGTGGGAGATATCTCTTTCCATTGCGTATGCAATCATAGTATTGATACAGTACGTGCCGAGACTCTTTTTTTTATATGTTTCGTCCCAGTAACAGTAGACCGCGGAAAGAGAATTTGAAGTAACATCCAGATGAGCAACAGCGATAAGCCTCTTACCATCATAAACCGATAACTGCAGATTGGACTTCAAGGGATAGAAAAAAGACTCAATAAATTGATCGTAGGATTCAGTTCCCGATTCACCAAATCTCTTCTTGTGCCGCCGATAGAGTTTAAAGGCGTCCCCGCTCGGACGAGGTGATTCTATTATCCGGGTAAATACTCTGTTCTTGGTAAACAGCCGTCTCGCCGATCGAGGAAAGTTGAAACCGGAAAGCGGAATACGAATCGGGATACACCGGGAACAGGATGAACAGATCGGCCTGAAATAGTAAGAACCGAAATGACGAAACCCATTTCGCAGCAAGATATCTAAATCGGCTTCATCTATGGAGTTGATCAGCATATGTTCGGTGGTGAAACGTTCTCCATCGATATAGCCGCACGGAACGGTGACCTCTTTCAGAGCGATGCAGGAAATACTCATCATACCCTCTATTGTATCAGCAGCTGCATTAATAAAAAAACCCCTTAGGGAAAAGGAGGTAAAAACCCTAAGGGGAACCATTAAAAGGAGGTGGGGTCGAAATGGGTTGCAACCCTTTTGAACCCGCTACATTAATTAAAACCACAATTTTGTTGAAAAGTAACAAAATTTTTTTACATTTTATGAGACGCGTGCCGCCTCATTCTATGAACACTATATACTAAAAACCAGTCACAAAATCAAGCCTTTTCGCACTGATTGAGGCAATCAATCGTCTCAACGGAGAAGAAATTGGCTGTTGATGGCGCGGAATGCCTCCAAAGACTCTCGAAAACTTTTCTCTTCGGTATAGTGGTATATCTCATCCTCGATCAACTCATCATTACCGTTTCGAAAACAGATGATAGGATGTTTGATCGTTCCTACAATCTGGTGCATCGATATATTGTATTGCAGGAGGTAATCGGCGAAGGTGACCTGTTTCAACGACACATGACGAATTTCGGGGGAGTAAAGATATCCGATAGCGTCTCGAATCTGCCCAAAAGGACTTT
>CAZJBZ010000328.1:1547-5280 GCA_964543975.1 uncultured Spirochaetales bacterium | reverse complement strand
AGAAACCGGTCTGGGAATGGCGAACCTGGGCCTTATCTTCTACATCAGAGACGTATACGGCCTTTCACCAAGTTTAGTAGGCTGGTTCGGAGCGACATGGCTGGGCTGCTATGTCGCGGGGTGCCTGCTTTTACAACCCCTTATCGTTCGTATGCGGGCACGTCATAGTATGATCATATCATCAAGCGGTCTTGCCCTCTGCATCGCCGGAATCCTGATTCTCGATTCGGTTGTAAGCACCTATGTTCTCTACGGCCTCTTCGGTCTTTCGCTGTCGCTCTTCTGGCCGCCCCTTATGGGATGGTTATCGGTCGGCAACGAAGGGGGAGAGCTCAGCAAATCCATGGGAAGATTAACATTGGCGGGGAGCAGCGGCATCATCATCAGTCCCTACCTGGCGGGAGTACTCAGTGAGATCGATCCCATCTACCCCGTCTACGGCGCGCTCCTCATGTTTACTCTTACTACCTTTCTGGTAATCGGAGCATCGTTTTTCCTGCCAAAAATCCGGAAGGACAAAATGACCGACCTCACCCGGAAGGCCGAAGCCCCCCAGACCGACAACAGCACCCTCTTCCGTTTTCCGGCCTGGATCGGTTTGTTCGGGAGCTGTGTTGTGCTGGGAGTTATCATGAACATTTTCCCGGTCTACGCACGGGCCGACTTAGCTATGGAGAAAAGCACTATAGGGATGGTCCTTTTGGTCCGCGCCTTGAGCCAGTTGGGTGCCTATATCGTTCTTGGCCGCACAAAATTCTGGCACTTTCGTCCGCTGCTTATGATTATCGGGGTCACCATCGATCTGCTCTGTATCCTGCTGCTCCCCTGGGCCGGAACGATCGGTCTCCTCATCCTCCTGATGATCGTGCTGGGTCCGATGCATTCCGTCGCCTTTTCATACAGCTTCTTCCACGGAGTTTCCGGCAGTCAGGAACGTTCACGCCGGATGGCCATCCATGAGGCGTTTCTCGCGGGCGGAATCATTACCGGCTCCATTGTCGGCGGGCTCCTCTATCAGCACTATTCCATCCGGGCGGTCTCTCTTTTTTGTGTGGTATTGACTGCCTGTGTTATCGCCGGTCAGATTGTTTTCTCCCTTTATACGCTTAGGAAGGAATTACACCACGGGTAGAATTGTCGATTATATTACTTGACGTTACGTAACGTATCGAGTAGAATAAGGAAGGTATTACACATGACTTCCGGCGAACTTGCTCGACAGACAGGAGTGACGCTCCGCACGATACATTATTACGAAGAGATGGGACTGTTAGAGGCGGAGACGAGAGGCGGCAGGAATTCCTACGGTCCGGATGCAGTGCCGGCCATGCGGCGGATAGCGATGCTAAAGGAGGCGGGGATGAGCCTCGATCAAATCGCCGCCGTTTTGCAGGAAATTTCTTCCAAGCCGAGCCGTGCCAAAGCGCGCCAACGCGCGTATGCTGATTTGCTTGAGAAAGCACAAGCAGGGGTGCAACGCCGGATAAGCGAGCTACGGGAAATGGAGGAATCGCTCGCATCGGCTTTGGAAAACCGCAGTACTTGCGACCGTTGTGGCGCGGCGGATTGCGAGGGATGTTCTGTGCTCGATTCTTGGGCAATATTTGGCCTTAGCCCGCCGGAGGAAGCAGGACCATAGGTATTTATTTAGAATCGACCATGCGTTGATCTACATCTTTACCTAATAAAAATTAAATATTTCGATATGGAGGTATTACATGAGTAGAATATTGGTAGCGTATCACACATTCAGCGGAAATACGGAGAAGCTGGCAAATGCATTCGCCGATGGAGTACGCGCGGTCATGGGATCGGAGGCTGTTGTCAAGAAGGTTACCGATGTCACCCCCGACGATGTACAAAAAGCTGATGGATTAGCTTTTGGGACACCCAACACCTTTGGCGGAATGTCCGGCGCCATGCGCGAGTTCTTCGATAGGATGTGGCCTCTTCACGAACAGATCGCCGGGCGGCCGGCCGCTATTTTCACGACGGAAAACGAAGGGCAAACAGGAGCAATTGATGAGATTCGGAAGTTCTTTGGTTTCTACAACTTAAAAGAAGTCGCAGCGGGCCTCACCATCTCCGCTCCGGTCGATGAAAATACCGAAATGTGTTACAAACTTGGCCAAACTCTCGCAGAAGCCGTGCAAATATAAAACCGGACGGCGCGGGCCTTCCTCATCGTAAGCTCCATCACTTGGAGGAATTGAATGCAAAGAGAAGCGATAGATTCGATCATCGGGCTCTTACCTGAACAAGCCGCCGCTTTCAGTGGGAGCGACTATCCGTTACCCGTCAAAAGCGCTCTGGCCGACGACGATGATATCGACATTGGCCGGCTGCGGGAAGAGCTTCTTGAAAAGCTCGACGGCGATGTAAAGGACGTTGTTGAGCTGGTGCTCATCGCGGCCGAGCTGTACGAGTCGACACGGGACGACAGATCCCGCTACTTCATTACCGATCGTGAAGCTCAGTCCTACGTGTTCAGCGGCGCCAAATGGCGGGCCGGATGGGTACTCGTTCTCGGCGCCGAGCAAAAGCCGCGGATCGTTGAGGAATTAAAAGAGAGAAACTTCATCGTTTTTACCGACCATGAAGGGGTTGCCGATACGGTCTTTATCGGTGACCGCCCAACTTCGCCGGTGTATTTCCTGCAGCTGATGGTCCGTTACGGTATGGTGTGGGGACGCATCCCACCCGGGCACGGGCACGAGATGGGTCATTTTCTGGAAGACGATATGCCGGGCTTTCTCGTCATCTCCCGGGATTTGGATCCGCTGAAGTACGTCGTCGCTTTGGGGTTGATGAAATTGGGTGCTCCGGCGGTGGTTCCTTCGTCATTTCCGTTCCCCTACGGCCGGCGTCTGGTGGCGGATGAGGCGGAGGAGATCGTGGCGACAGGGATTACCTTTCCGAACCTTCGCGTTCGTTACTACGAGGATGAGGTCATCGATCTTCCCGAATACTGTAATCCCGCTTACGTGAATGAACAGATCGAACCGGAAGTAAACTACGGAGGGGGCGATGAGTCTTTCTTCTGTTTGAGAGCGGTACCATCGAGAGCCCAATCGCCGGATTATCCTGAGGTAACGTTGCTGCGTCCTGGGGAACCGATCGGGATACTCGTGGAAATCGCCGATGAACGGCTGACCGAGGACTTGGCAGGTCTTCTCGAGGAAGCCGCACTCAAAACGGTGAACTTTATCGGCGGGGTCGCCGCGGAGGAATTCGAAGGTCGGCTCCGGATCAAAGCCCGGCGGGACGCGCTGCTCGATCATACGATGCTGCGGGAGGCAATCTCCCGAGGTTTACGGCTGAGATACCCCCGTTTAACCGAGATAGATGTACGCATCGTCACCAACCTGGATCTGATTCGCAAAGAGTTCGAAGATGTCAAAACCTATAAGGCTGCCCGACAAAAAGCCCTGGATGAGATGACCGAGGAGAATACCGATAAGATAGCGGTGTGCACCGAATGCCGTCCGTTTTCTTTGGAACATACCTGCATCCTTACCCCTGATAGAATTCCGATGTGTGGAAGCAGAAACTACTTTACCGTCAAAGCTTCGGCCTTGTTCGGGCTTTCGAGGGTCCCAAACAGACGCCGGTCGGAGAAGGAAATCCCCTTGACCGCCATATTCCCCAAGGGCGAAGTAATAGACGCGGACCGGGGGGAGTGTGAGGGGGCAAATCGTGCGTATACCACAATGACCGGTGGAAAACTGACTCG
>CAZJBZ010000328.1:0-1537 GCA_964543975.1 uncultured Spirochaetales bacterium | reverse complement strand
GTTCGTGAGGCGCCCCATACCTCGTGCGGCTGCTTTCAGAATCTGGCGTTCTGGATCGAAGAGGTGCAGGGTATCGGGATTATGTCTCGAAACTCCGAGGCTGTTACGCCCACGGGATTGACGTGGTCAAGCCTCGCAAACAAGGCTGGAGGGAAACAATCTCCCGGCATAACCGGCGTTTCGACCGGCTACATTCGCTCTCGGCAGTTTCTGCGAGGGGATGGAGGGATGGCGAACGTCGTTTGGGTCAACCACAAGCTGCTTGAAAAAATCCGTGATCTCTTTCCTCACGGGCACCGGGTCGCGACCGAGGCGCGCGTTCAGACGGTCGAAGAGCTTGCCTCATTCCTCGGCAGAGACAGCATCGCTTCCGCCGAGACACCGTAGCTTTACCGTTCCTACCCCGCCCTGCCGGCGTATGCAAACCGGCGCGCTTCTACATGTTGCCGACGGGACAGATTGCGATGCAGGTAGAACAACACCCGTATGAGGCACAGGCGAAGGGGTTTTTCCAACCCTTGCCGTTTATTGCACCAATCGGGCAGTTATGTACGCACAAATTACATTTGGTACACATCTCTTCAAGCATCGGTTTTCCACAGCGTAACGGGCAGTCGGTTATTACTGAAGTTACCCAAACCCGGGGCCCAAACTCGGGTGTAAGTATGGAACAGTTCAACCCGAGCGTTCCCATTCCCGCCAGATACATGGCCGGGGTATGGTAGAACGGCGCCGTGCGGAAACGAGCATCCTGCTTGCTTGGAGGCAGGTAAAACGCCGAGAAGCCGTAATTTCTGAAGCGTTTGGCCACCTTGTACCCAATAAACTGGACTTCCCGGGTGAGCATGGCGTTCTCTTCAGTCAAGAAGTAGCGTTCGGCGCCGATGGGCTGAGCATTCGAAGCGGTCACGTCATCCGCCGCTTTTCGCTTCAGACCTGCAAGATCCGGATTGAGCACGGAAGCTACGGTTCCCGGCTCGAAAGGAAGCCCGAAAATAATCACCGATCTCGCATTCGGAACGAAACCGGAAGGTTTGGGTTTTTCAGGAAACTTCGCTTCATATTCGGCAGCCGATGCCACACCGTACACTTCCGCTCCCAGAGATCTAGCCAGTTCTTCTATTTCTTTGCTAATATCGTCCTTTACGTCCAGCTCATCGGATCTCATACTCATGTTATTTCCTCCAAAAATCGAATACTGAAGCCATTGCAGCCGCTGGGCGATTACACACAGTAATGATATTCTAATCTAAACGTTACGTAACGTCAATTGTTCTATTTATTACATTAAAGTTTTGTAACTATTCAGCCCAATCCGGTGACTACTCCGCGATACCAGAATCCGCTGTCATAAAATCCGGGTCTTTATCAAGAAAGAGCAGGGTCAATGCTTCATTTGCAGAGACTCCATGTTTCTTGCAGGTAGAGATATAGCTTCTGATTCTGCAGAAGAATTTGGAACCTTCAGGCGATCGAAAACACCCATCGATCTGCTCTGTATCCTGCTGCTCCCCTGGGCCGGAACGATCGGTCTCCT
>CAZJBZ010000327.1:870-5289 GCA_964543975.1 uncultured Spirochaetales bacterium | reverse complement strand
ATGACACCCACCACAGGATGAAGTCCGGCTTCAGCCGCCCCTTTGGCCATACTGACGGACGCGCCCATACAGAGGCAGGTCTCGATCGCCTGATGGGGAGGAAGATACCCCAAAGTATAACAACCGATATCGGAGGTAACCAGCTTTTCCGGATACTCTTCCAAAGCGGCGTTTAACGCTTCGTATGAGTCACTGTGCGGACACCCGGCGCATAGTTGAGGCGGACGTCCGGCAAGCGGCAGGTCCTCCACCGTTATCCCCTTCTTTTCCGGTAATCCCAAGGCCTTCCTGATTGTATCGGGATTGAGCTCTCCGGTAGGCGGTATTGTTCCATCCACCTTCCCGATGATTTCTTTCTGTTGCGGAAGGATGCCTCTTAAGTAGCGTTCAAGAAACGGATATCCTTCTTCAATAATAACCAATTTATCGACCGAATCTGCCAATTTCCGTATCTTCTCTACAGGAGCGGGGTACACACTGATATGCAGATGTGACGGCTTTTCATGCAATTCATCGAGGTTCTCTTCGTAGTAATTTCCCCCCAATCCGGTGGTGATCACACCACAGCGGGTAAAGGAAGGGTTAAAAGAGAGCCGATTGTGTCCGGTGTTTTCGGAATAGTCACAAAGATCTTTTTGAAGTTCCAGATGGCCCGCCCATAATTTTCTCGACGTCGCGGGAAGAAGCATCCACCCTGATTTTTCGGTTGACTTCGACAGAGGATTCTGCTCTTTACGGGCAGCCCGTTTGACTACCGCACGTGAATGCGCGATACGGGTCACCAAACGGACCATTACCGGAATATGAAACCGTTCCGAAAGATCGAACGCTTCCCGTGTCATCTCATACACTTCCTGCTGATTTCTCGGTTCCAGACAGAGGATGCGGGCAAAATCGGCAAAATAGCGGCTGTCCTGTTCGTTTTGGGATGAATGCATCCCCGGATCATCGGCAACAGCGATCACCAATCCTCCATTGATCGTCAGCAGAGCGGCGTTCATGAAGGGGTCGGCCGCCACATTCAAACCGACATGTTTCATGGTAACCAACACCCGTTTGCCGGTCATGGAAACACCGACGGCCTCCTCCAAAGATGTTTTCTCATTGGAACACCACTCGGCACAATAGCCACCTTCTTCCTCCGCGTGATCGAGCAGGTAGCCCATTATCTCGGAAGAGGGGGTGCCGGGGTAACCGTAGGCAACCGACATTCCGGCATCGATCGCTCCCACGGCCAAAGCCTCATCGCCTAAGAGAACAAATTGCGACATGATAAACTCCTCGGTTATAATAATAGGGGTTCAGCGTTCTTTGACCGCGATACGCACACCATTCAAGAGACGCATTACCCTGTGAACGACAGGGCACCTTTAGAAATTGGGCCCTGCGGCAATTGCCTGCACTATTTATAACCGAATCGATAAAAAAAATAAAGAGATGGGTCCCTTTTACTATTACAATTCCGGCTGTCACGGAACCTAAGGGGAACGGGCCGAACAGGAATTCTCCTTGCACAAAACAGGGGGTGCTATTATAGTTTGGGAGGAGGAAATCATGTCGGAAGGATCAAAAATAAAAAAAACAAACACAGGAATTTCCGTTCCTGATAACCCCATAATTCCGTTTATCGAGGGTGACGGCATCGGGCCCGATATCCGGAAAGCCTCGGTGACGGTTTTTGATGCCGCCGTGAAGCGGGCCTACAACGGCAAGCGAAAGATCAGCTGGAAAGAGGTGTACGCCGGAGAAAAGGCGCATGACAAGATGGGGGAATGGCTCCCGCAAACGACTCTGGACACGTTTAAGGAGTTTCTGGTGGGAATAAAGGGACCGCTTACCACACCGGTTGGTGAGGGTTTTCGCAGTCTCAATGTTTCCATCAGACAGGCGCTGGAGCTCTATGTCTGCCTCCGTCCGGTACGCTGGTTTCAGGGGGTCCCGAGCCCGGTCAAACATCCCCAATGGGTGGACATGGTCGTTTTTCGGGAAAACACCGAAGATGTGTACGCCGGTCTGGAAGTGGAGCAAGGCACTCCGGAAACAAAAAGACTGATCGATTTTTGCCGTCAAGAGATGGGCTGGTACATCAAGTCTGATTCGGGGATCGGGATTAAACCGATCAGCATTACCGGTTCCAAACGGCTGGTGCGCGCGGCAATCGAATACGCTATAGAAAACGGTCGGAAGAGCGTCACCCTCGTACATAAAGGCAACATCCAGAAGTTTACCGAAGGCGCCTTCAGGAAGTGGGGATACGAAACGGCGAAAGAGGAGTATCCGGAAAAGTGTGTCTCGTGGGACGAATGCGGCGGAAATCCGCCCGAGGGAAAGGTCCTCATAAAAGATGCCATCGCCGACATCTTCCTGCAGCAGATTTTGACCAGACCGAAAGAATTCGACGTTATTGCCACGATGAACTTAAACGGCGACTATTTTTCGGATGCCCTTGCCGCGCAGGTGGGCGGGATCGGCATCGCTCCCGGCGGAAACATCAACTATGAAACGGGACACGCTGTCTTTGAGGCCACGCACGGCACGGCACCCAAATACGCGAACCAGGACAAGGTGAACCCCGGATCGCTTATTCTTTCGGGCGTGCTCATGTTCGAATACTTAGGATGGAACGAAGCGGGAGAAAAAATCATTACCGGTCTCGAACGGACCATCGCGAATAAAACGGTCACCTACGACTTCGAACGGCAGATGGAGGGGGCAACACTCCTTACCTGTTCCGAGTTCGGCAATAAGATCGTGGAAAACATGGATTAATCAACGCGAAGCGGGCGCTGAGGCAACGGGGCCCGTGTCGCGCGGGGCCGGCCTGACACGCGACGCGTGGGACCGGCGGCAATTGCAGGCAGCGTTGGTCAGTCGAGAATAACGGCCGGCACGAAGGAGCGCAAAGTACCGGCAAGACCCACCAGCCGGTGGTGCCCGGCCCGCTGTGTGGTCCCCCTACTTCCGGTCGTATTCCTCCAGCAGCTTTTGAAAACCTTCCTCTTCACCTTTTATCATGTGGTAACAATGTTCGTCCTGAGGAAAAACGCCGTTTTTGACCTCGGTCCTGTATTCCGCCATGGCGTTGGTAATCACCTCGGCAACGTTCGCGTACTTTTTGACGAACTTCGGAGTGAAGGCCTGAAACTGTCCGATCATATCGGAGACGATCAAGAGCTGGCCGTCACAGTGAATGCCGGCACCGATCGAGAGGACCGGGATCGAAAGCTTATTTATGATAAACTCGGCAACTTCGGGAGGGACCGCTTCCAAAAGCAGCATCTGGGCCCCCGCCTCTTCGACGGCCAAAGCGTCATCGATGACCATCTTTGCAGATTCAACTGTCCGCCCCTGCGCCTTGTGGCCTCCCAGCCGGCCAGAACTCTGCGGCGTCAGACCGATATGGCCGATAACCACGATCCCGGCATCGACAATGGCCTTGATTCGCGAGGTGATCCGCACACCACCCTCGAGTTTGATCGCATCAACTTCCGCCTCTTTCAAAAACCGCCCCGCATTCTCCACTGCCGAGGTATCAGAACTCTGGTAGCTCATAAACGGCATATCACCGATGATAAATGTATTCGGCGCGCCGTTGCGGACCGCCTGACAATGCAGGATACACTGCTCCATGGTGACCGGTACGGTGCCTTTGTATCCGTACACACACATCCCCAAGCTGTCGCCTACCAAGAGCATTTCGATCCCGGCAGCTTCGGCAAATTGCGCGGTGGGGAAATCGTAAGCGGTAAGCCACACGATCTTCTCACCCCTTTCCTTCATTGCGTAAAAATCATGGATCATTAATTTCTTCTTTGCCATATTCTGTTTCTCCTTCATCTTAAAACTTAGGGTGCTCTAGGAAAACTTAGAAAATAAGCACCGGCGCCCTTTGCGAAATAAGGATAAGCGGCAATTGTAAAAAAATCAATTACTAAGAAAAGCGATCCCACGAAGTGTCATATAGATCCAATTGTTAACAAAGAAAATCAAAGATTTTCCTTTGACTTTTAATTCATTACACTCAATGGAAGATTCGAAATCTATTCCTGATAAATATAGAGCAAGATGCATTCTTCGTCCGATTGATGGATGCACTCTAGAAAAATTATAGTGCAGAATTAACTCTACTCAAGATAGCGATTGCATTTATTTTTATGCTCATTTTACTTGTAAATGTTAACGCTAACATTTACAATTGATATAATAGCCTCTTTCAAAATAGGGATATGTGGCACTCGCAAAATGTCAATTGATTATATTGTAAACATTTAACTATTATATCCCTGATAAAGGGGTGATTTTTGCAAACACCTCACCTGACAAAGGAAAGGGCATGACTCGAACAGACGTAAAAAAACAAATCGAACGTATTGGTGATGGCCGTATACCGCGGTGGTGCCACTGGTATGCAGTGGAAAC
>CAZJBZ010000327.1:0-860 GCA_964543975.1 uncultured Spirochaetales bacterium | reverse complement strand
CCTGATGATATGATCGTAGTAGACTTTGTCTCCGGTAATGGCCAATTTGAGGACCACCCTTACTGGAAAGGAGGCCTGGACGAGTTCGGCTGTCGTTGGGAACATAACTTTCAAGGAGTTGGGGCCCAAATAAAAGACCATCCGATAAAAGATTGGGCGAAACTGGATACCTACCTTCTCAATAATTTTCCCGATCCTGACAACGATACTAAAGATAGGTTTCGGTTGGCCCGTCAGGCCCGAAAATATAACCCTGATACGTATATTGTCGGCAGGAGCACACGCTTGTTTTGGGAGCGTATTCATTTTTTACGCGGAATGGAGCCCGCATTCCTGGACCTCTACACCGAACAGAAAAGGATCGAACAACTTTCAGAAGCATTAATCACCTTTATAATTAAATTGATCCACGGCTGGAAGCAGGCGGGCGTAGATGCAGTTTTATTGGGTGATGACTGGGGGTTTCAGAACAATATCATGATCGATCCCGGACTCTGGAGAAAGATCTTCAAACAGAAATATCAACGCATGTTCGCAGAAATCCAGGAACAGGGGATGCACGTATGGTTTCATTCATGCGGCCACATCATAGAAATCATCGGCGATTTGATCGATTGCGGTCTGCAAGTGTTGAACCCGGTTCAACCTCGTGCAATGGACATCGCCAAAGTTTCCAGGCAATTCAAGGGACATCTCAGTTTCAACGGGGCAATAGACGCTCAACTCACGTTGATAAGCGGTACCCCAAAGGATATATATGCCGAAATTGTAAAACATACGGAACTGTTAACTACTCCGACCGGCGGCTATATCGGAGGTCCAAGCACATCGATTATGCCTGATACACCTTTTGAAAACAT
>CAZJBZ010000326.1:0-5347 GCA_964543975.1 uncultured Spirochaetales bacterium | reverse complement strand
AATCGGAATGATCATGCCCCGTAAAATCGATTCGGGATCGAACGGCTGCTTCGGATTTGAATCGAGCCATTCGAAAAATTCTTTGTGGATTTGCACGTCCGCCCCGCCGTGGCCCCCTGAGAGTTCCGGCACGTCGATAGTTTGGGGCTTCTCGCCATAACGCCAGAGGACGGCGGAATTAAACGGGACATCCGGTCGGTCCGTATGCAGAATGAACTCAATCTGCCCTTCGGTACCGTTGAAAATGTAACGCCGTTCGTAATCGGGGCCGGTAGTAGTAAACAAAAAGGTATAGAATGTTCCGTTCTTAAAGAGACCGGTGGCACAAGCCGCGTCATGGCTCGAAGGTGCTTCCGAGAAGGAATCGATGCCGATTTTAGACGAGTCGCTGAGCAGCAGTTGGGGGCTGGCTTTCCAGACGTTCTGCGTGATCATACCGGTACAGGTAGAGGCTTCGGTATCGAGGGCGTATTGGACGAAATCGGTATCATGGGTCAATTTCGAGAGGACAATGTCCCCGCAAAGACCGGCGTCTCTGTAAAACATACGCAGAAAGACATTGCTCGACCAGTCGCTGCCGGCGTTGACGTGGGCAAGGACACTCTGTACATACCCGATTTTTCCTTCTTTTATTAGAGGAACGGCAGCCATGGATGCCGGGAACCTGCGCAGATTGTACCCCACAAAAAGGGGATAATTTTTTGAAACTGCCTCCCGGTACAGTCTTACCGCGCCTTTCCAGTCGTTTGAAACCGCTTTTTCCAGATAGACCGGTATGCCCCGCTGCAGCGCGGCCAAAGAGTGTTCTACATGCTGTATTTCCTGACTCGCGACAATCACGAAGTCCGGATTCTCGCGGTCGAGCATAGTTTTGTAATCGCTATAAAAACGGTCCCCGAACTTCTGTTTTTCCTCGGATGACGGTTCCCGCACGTCGACTGCCGCGATACATTCGGCACCGGCAGTTTCGCACTTTTCCATCCCGTCGGCGTGGTGCTTACCCCGGCCGCCATAGCCGATTACTGCAAAACGATACTTGTTCATTAATTGTCTCTCCTTGTTGATTCCAAACGACCCCTCGGGGCGCCGGATGCGACTAATACCGGCCCAATTTACGGGCCGCCAAGCTCATAGGTGGGCCGAACAGGCTTAGTACCTTCCAAACTCATGGGCCGCTTCGAAAAAGGTGATGTAGTTTTCTTCCGTCTTTTTCACGAGGGGACTGTTTATCGGTGCCGATGTGGGCATGATGATGTAGCGCCCCCCTTCTTTGGCCGCATCCATGCACTCTTTGACGGTCTGCCTGACGGTCGCAGTGGTTTCGTTTTCCAACAGTTTGAGCTGTAAATTCCCCATCAAGGTCATCTTCGATCCTACTCTCTTCTTTACCTGATGCAGTTCAATGTCGCCGTCCGGTGGTGCTTCGCACGGTTCTAAGACGTCCGCTCCTGTTTCCAGCATAAAATCCAGGACGTTTCCCACTTTACCGTGAGAGTGTATCCTGACCAGCGAATCATACTCATGAATCAGTTTGGTAATATCCGTAATATAACGGGTGACGAACCGGTCGAAATAATCGGGCGGAAGGTAGGGGGGAGTAGCGTATTCAGGGCCGTAGATGCGGTACAGCTCTACTGTGTTTTGTGAAAACATATTCTTGAAGTTGGTAAGGAGCCGCTCGTGGACCGTATCCAGCGTTTTTATAAAATGGTCGGTTTCGGTAAACGCCCAGACGGTGAAGTCACCGAACTCCATCAATTCGGCCACCATGCAGAGCGGGTCCGATATCGAACTCATGATGATGCCGTGTTCCGCCACCTCGCCCCGGATACGGGGCAAGTCGGAGAAATCGTAGGATACCGGTTCGTAGGGGATTGAAAGCGCCTTCTCGACATCGTCAATCGATTTGCACCACCGTTCAATTCTCCATACCGTATGGACATTCTCCTGTAAACGCACGGTATGGGTAAGATCACCCTTCGGGGTATGGAGGGTAAACCGTTTTTCAGTCCAGCCGGCTTCCGATTTTTCTTCACTATCCATATCGACAGAGGCGGCCGATGCTAAGAATGTTTCATTGCTCTTCGGTTCCCACATGGATATGCAGTCGGTATAGTGCCGTATCGCATCCATGAGGCCCTTGTACGACGGATCGTTGTTTTCAAACGAGCGGCTGTTGTAACCGGATAGTTCGTAGGTGGATATGGGGACCCGGTCGGGAATCCTATGCTGAAATACACGAAGAAGTCGGTCTCTGCTGTTCATAGTTGTAAACCTGAATAGAAGAATAGCACGCTTTGCCGGACAGCGCAACAAATGCAACAAAATGTTTTTGTTTTTTTATTTGACAACTTAGAGTTCATACCATAGAATTGCGTTCATATGTTTTAATTTAAAGGAGTAAATATGAGAAGAGTGTTAATCATCTGTGTTCTATTGCTGAGTACTGCTTTGCTTTTCAGTTCCGGGCAGCAAGAGGGATCGTCTGAAGCCGAAAAGGCAAGCCTGCGGTTTTCTCACTGGATCGGTCCCGACCAGTGGGGGAAAGTGCTGGAAGCGTGGGCCGAAGAGTATGAAGAGCAAAACCCTAACGTTGAAATTGCAATTGAGATGACACCGTGGACGGGATATTGGAGTAAGTTACAAACGTCGATGGCCGGGGGGACCGAACCGGACGTTATGGAGATGAGCGGTGCTTATTTCTTTAAGTTTGCTCCGGGTGGTGCTCTCCTGGATATGAATCCCTATCTGGAGAAACAGGGACACAGCTTCGACGACTTCTATTCTGCACCTCTGCAGGAAGTCACCTGGGAAGGAAAGATGTATTCCATTCCGTACGGTATTACAAACGGATCGGTACTCTATTATAATAAAAATATCTTTGACGGAGCCGGGCTTGACTATCCGGACAACACCTACGCTGTGGAAAAATGGATTGCCGACGGGAAAAAGATTACTTCCGACACGGATGGTGACGGAAAGAATGACCAGTACGGCAATTTCGTAGAAAGCAACTACAGTTTTTGGCCTCTCATCTGGGACAATGGAGGGGATGTTCTCAATGACGATCTCAACAAATGTCTGCTCGACCAACCCGAAGCGGTTGAAGCTTTCCAACTGATGCATGATATGGTCCACAAACAAAAAATCTCCCCGACATACGCCCAGATTGAAGGGATCGATGATTTCTTCCTAACCGGAAAATTGGCGACCCATATCGACGGAGACTGGACGATGGCCACCTACGATACGATCGAAGAGTTTGAGTGGGATTTTACCATTTGGCCGAAATGGAAGGGAAACAGAATACCCGATGTATATGTCGGCGGATATCAGCATTCGATCAGCGCGAATACCGAATTTCCCGATCAAGCGTGGGGATTTACCTATTTCTTGACCATCAAGCATATGGAAAATGCAGTCAAGTACGGTTTCGGTACGCCTGCTCTTAAAGAAATCGCCGATAGGGTGATTACACCGGATCAACGGACCTATCGGTTGTTGGAGCAGGTGCCTGACGGACATGGTCTCTATTTTAATCCGAACTGGTTCGAAATGGTCGATATTTATGAAAATGAGGTCGCCAGACCGATGCTGAACGGGAAAATGACCCCGGAGGAAGCGGGTGACCTTGCCGTAAAAAGGATAAATGCGTTGCTTCAATAAGACGATCATTATAAAGCCTTTGGGGCTGCACTGAATGCTATTTGGTGCAGCCTTTCTTTTCTACTTTTTCTTCGATTTTTCCAATGGGACACGAGGAGCTATGAAACTTTTAAGAAAGACAAAGAATTCAATCATCGGATACGCGTTCATCAGTCCGACCGCGATCGGCCTTTTTGTAGTCATATTCCTGCCCATACTATTCTCCCTCTATATGAGTTTTCATCAATGGGAAGTAATTACTCCGCCCGTTTTTAAGGGGCTGCAGAATTATGAAAAAATGTTGGGCTTCCATACCGTCGAGGAAACGGCGGCGGAATTAAAAGCGTCTAATCAATCGTGGATGTTCTGGAAAGCTGTCGAACCGAACGATCCTCTTTTTTGGCAGTACCTTAAAAACACTCTCTATTTCGTTTTGAGCGTTCCATTCGTTATGGCGGTCGCGCTCATTGCGGCAGTGGCAATGAACCAGGAAGGACTGCGGGGAAAGGTCATCTTCAGGACCGTCTTCTTCATGCCGGTTGTTACCTCGATCATTGCAGCAGGCCTGTTATGGAGGTGGATGCTCAACGGAGAGTACGGGACGATCAATACAATTCTTGCCTGGTTCGGTATTGACGGACCGAACTGGCTCGGTGACGAGCAGTGGGCAAAGCCGGCTGTTTTTATCTTTAGGATATGGAACCGATGCGGCTACAATATGTTGATCTATTTGGCCGGGTTACAAGGGATATCGCCCACACTCTACGAAGCGGCGGATATCGACGGAGCGCGCGGGCTCCACAAACTGAGGTACATCACGATGCCTCTCTTGGCCCCGACACACTTTTTTGTGATGGTGCTGGAAACAATTATCGTGTTTCAGATTTTCGATCTTATCTATGTGATGACCCCGCAAGGAGGACCGGGAGGTTCGACCACTCCGTTAACATACTATATGTTCTCCAACGCATTCGAGTGGTTCCGGATGGGGTATGCATCCGCGATAGCGTGGATTGTTTTCCTCATCATTTTCATGCTGACCGTAATTCAGTGGCGCCTTCGTAAAAAATGGGTCTACATCGAGGAATAAAATATGAAAAGCAGCTATACCGGACATCTAGGCGACCTTTCTAGAAGGTTTTTGGCCTACGCCGTCCTTATCATCGGGGGCATTATTTTCTTTTTCCCCTTTGTATGGATGGTTTTGACCTCCCTGAAAAGTATCGGAGATATTTTTATCCTGCCGATAAAATGGCTTCCCATCCCGCCGAGGTGGAATAACTATATTGAAATTTGGGACGTATTACCCTTTTTCCGCTATACGATTAATAGTGTAGTAGTCAGTGCCGTTACGGTAAGCGTACATCTTCTGTTCTGTTCTCTTGCCGCGTACGCTTTCTCCAGATTGGAGTTTCCCGGAAGAGGAGTCATTTTTGTCGGTTATCTGGCTATGCTGATGATCCCCATTCACGTCACTATCATTCCCCTGTTCATAATGTTCCGCTCGCTTAATCTGGTTGATACCATGGCCGGGATAATTATTCCGCAGCTTTTTAGTGCATTCGGTACATTTCTCCTCAGACAGTTTTTCCTTACCATACCCACAAGCTTGGATGATTCCGCCACCATAGACGGGTGCGGTCCGTTCGCCATCTATTGGCGGATAATTGTCCCGCTGGCAAAACCGGGGATGGCAACCCTT
>CAZJBZ010000325.1:0-5375 GCA_964543975.1 uncultured Spirochaetales bacterium | reverse complement strand
CATCGGGTTCATCGGGTAACCTTGGCCCGAGCACCATAATTATTTTCGGGTAATTGTATAATCAAAAAGTTGATGAGGAATTATTAATTGGGGAACAGAAGGCAATATAACATTTCGATGGAGAAGATAAAAATATGAACATTTGCGTTATTCACGGCAGTCCGAACAGTAACGGAAATACTGTACAGGTGTACAAACGCTTCGAAGCATTGCTTACGCGGAGGGACCCAGGCATTACCGTACGGGAGTTTTATCTGCAGAAGGACTTTAACGAATTCTGTCGGGGCTGTTATACATGTTTTTTAAAATCCGAGGAAAAATGTCCGCACCGTAAAAAGCTTGAGACAATTGTAAAGGCTATGCTCGATTCGGACGGGCTGGTGTTTACCTCCCCCTCCTACGTGCTCGCCGGGCCGGCACAGATGAAGGCTTTCCTCGACCACCTGGGATGGTTGTTTCTGCCTCACCGAGCGGACCCGCGGATGTTTACAAAAAGCGCCATGCTGATTGCATCCGCGGCGGGGGCCGGTACAAAGCAGGCAAATAAATGCGTCCGCCGTTCCGTCCGTTTCTGGGGCGTTCCGGCTATTTTGCAGCGGGGCTTCAATTTGTTTGAAATTGACATGAAAAAGGTAAAAAGCAGGCGCCTAGCAAAGCTCGACAAGCAGCTGCGCCGGGACGTCTTCCGCTTTTACCGTTCCCTGCATAGGAAAAACCATATCAACATATTCAGGTGGGCGGTTTTAAAGGCGCTCCGGCCGATGATAAAATCCTATCCCGACGATAACATCGATAAGATCTATTGGAAAAAGATGGGCTGGGTTTAAAGCCGGCGGCTTTTGCGTCAGTAAAACGATTATAAATCGTCAAATGTCCGAAATGACAAAGGTTCAGATTTTTCGTTTGGTCAAGTGCCTGAAATGCACCTTGATTCAATTGCCGCATTATGCTAGTTGAATTATATATGCGTAAACTAGATCCGGACACCTTTCGAGTAGGCAGCCTTCAGTTCCTCTTTTTCGCCGCGTTCGGGACCATGGTCCCCTTTTTCAGTATCTATTACCGGTCTATCCTGCAAATACCCGGCGGCGGACCGGACTATAGCGCCATTGGAATCGTGCTGTTCCTCCAGTCGAGCGCGGGTATTATTTCGCCCCTCTTTTTCGGATTTTTAGCGGACAAATTTAAAATCGAAAACAGACTGGTCACTATCTGTGCGGCAGTGGTCTCGGGTGCCGGCCTCATGATTGCGATACCGAGTTTGTACCAACTTGAGGTCCCAATTTCCCTGTCCTTCCCGACAGTGTTTCTTATTACGGGAATTGGGGCATTCATTGTGGGATCATTTTCAAAACCGCTTATCCCCCTCATCGATACCGAAACCCTCAAAACGTTGCGCCGTTTGGAGGGAAACACCGAGCGGTACGGAAAGATACGGCAATTCGGCTCCGTCGGTTTTGTTATCACCTGCACCTTTATCGGCTGGATTATGAGGCGGTTCGGAATACTGACGTTTAATATTATCGGCTTTGCTTTTCTTTTCCTCGTTCTTGCGATAACGGCATCCACGGGTTTCAAATCAAAAATCCAAGCTGTATCGATTCCATGGAAATTGTTATTCGAAGACAAGCTCTATCGACGGTTCCTTCTCTTTACACTCGTGATGTCGGTGGGCATGTCGGGTTCTTTCATGTTCACAGGCGTTTTTATGGAGGACGCGGGACTGGACTTTTTCTCGATGGGCATCGCCTTCGCCTTGGCTGCACTCATCGAGGTACCGGTAATGTCGAATGCCGGTAAATTGCTGCATCGGTTCGGGAACCGGTGGATGGTCCGTTTCGGTGTAGGCATGCTGATTGTCAAGCTGATCGGTTTCACCTTGATTGCCGACGGCGCGCATCCTGCACTCTTCATAGCGATAAATTGTGTTTTTCAAGGGTTAGGTTTTTCCATCATGTTTCTCGGATTCATCGATTTTATGGAACGGCAGGCCCACCAGGACTTGAAGGCCACCTACCAAAATCTCTACCACCTCACCTCCGCCGTCGGATCCTCAATCGGGAATTTCACCGCTTCATACGTGATCGGTGCAACCTCCTCACAATTCATGATGGCGGCATCGGCAGGAGTGATGTTTCTCAGTCTGCTCTACTTCATGGTACGGGTCCGCTGAATTACGTTGTTCTCATACGCCTTTCATGGTATTGTAGAGGTATGACGAATCGACAAAAACGTCTTGCCGAGATTTGCAGTTGGGGTAACAGAATATAAAAAAATTGCGGAAAAACTTGAAGAAAACGGGAGAAGTCGAGGAGTGAGCCCCACTGATAAATTCGCCGGGGATTATACGTTTCAATGATATGGGAAACTATCGTATTGAAATCCATCACTGCTTTTTCCCATATGTTGCTTTCTGAACTGCCGCGGTGTCATGCCGTAGGATTTCATAAACAGGGTGTTAAAACTGCTCTTCGAATTAAACCCGTTTGCAAAGGCGATATCGAGAATCGTTCTGTCCGGAGACTCGACCAAGTCGAGACAGACCGATTCAAGCCGCAATTCATTGATGTAGTGGCGGAAGTTGGTGCCGAGACTCATATTAAAATGGTACGAAAGCCGTTTCGGCTCTTCCTTGAGCATTTCCGCAAGCTCTGCCACGGTGAGTTCGGGCTCTTTATAGGGGGCGTATCGCTCCATCAGTTCGTTAAGCCGTGTTGAAAGTTCTTTTTCCGTGCTGTCCCACTCAGGTCTGGCCGGCGTTGTCCGGGGTGAACGGTCCTTGGCCAATAAAAAAACAGCGGTAAAGGTCAATGAAAAGCCTAAGGCGATAAGGCCGAATGCCATCGTTCCGGCGGCTATAAGCAGTTCGTTTCCGGTGATGCAGGCGGCGATAAAGAGGGACGAAGCACCAAGATAACAGAAGAGAAACACCACCTGGCTGCGGAATGTGCGTGTGTGAGGGGCGGTGGCCGTTCGATGCAGTTTGAGGGCGGCGAGAAGGTCTGCAATTATGACGGCGGGCATCGATAGTAAGACAACCGAAGTGATAAACCACAAGAAGGGGGTCTCGAAGTGGCCGGGTACGGTGCCGAACTGTTCGAAGTATGCAGGTGCCGTGACGGCATTATGGATACTGAAAACGACGGAGAAAATGACCGGTGCGATGAAGTATGCCTTATAGTTCTGTACAGGTGGTTTGCCTTCGTACAGAATAAAAAGGGCGGCCAGGTAGAAAGCAGGGGCCGTGACGGCAGCGGATGAGATACTGCTTAAAGCGAGTGCCGGTACATGCAGGAGGTAACCGCTCAAATAAGCCCAAAAGTAGAGAATTGTATAATCCGCGGCGAAGCAGCCGAAGATCATGAAATAGTGAACTGGTTGCTTGTTCTTCGTCAAAAGTTGGGCGCAAGCAAACAGAAACAGCCCTACTCCGCAGGCGAAGAGTACATACCGCATATTTTATTATATTACTATTCTATTTTCATGTAAACATTTGTACCAGGAAAAGAAGCCGCACACCGCATTGTAAAATAATTAAAAAAAAAGGTTCAGATTTTTTTTGGACGATTTTTCTCACGCCGTTCGTATACGATAGATGCTGAATTGGCCGCAAACCGATAAAATCGTGCTTCTGAGTGTTGGGCATAGGGTCGAGGTTGAGAATGATAGAAAGGCACCCATTTTCATGCATATTCAGCTGGGTACTGTTGTTTTGTGCCTCTTGCGAAAGTCCTCTCGTCTGGAATGCGGATGTCAAATCATTCATCGAAGACGGATTGACGGAACTCAGTATAAAGGAGTTTACCACAGGAGACGGAGACGCGCAAAACACCTCTATCCCGTCAGGGAGTGAGGTGGTCCTTACCGGTACCATCGAGAACCCTCGATCGGTTGAAATATCCTGTGATGTCATTTGGGAAGACGATACCCTCTTTGATCCTCTACCCGTTGTTTCGGTCCTGGGCCCGGAAGAGATTTCACTTACCTTTACCCCCTCCCTTCCGGCTGAACGGAAAGACCTCGTTTTTAGCGTGGAGCTTACCGCCCTTACTGTTGACCGGACCTACGATCCTGCCTCGCTTACGCTCCGCTGCAATTCACCTCCCGGCACTGTTTCATCCAGTCTTACCGCCGCTTTAGATGCCGCCGGACACGCGTTCGCCGCCTTTCGTCTGCCCTCTTCAGCTACGGATGACGATTTGGACCAGGTAGAGATTCTCTGGATGGAAGACGACGGTACAACAATCGACGGCACGAGCACTCTCTCAGTCTCCGATGAAACGCTTTTACAGGAGATTGTATTAAGCGACGGGACCGATATCCTGGAAACCGACGATCCTCTCGACCGCTATTACCGCCCCGAGGACACTGTCGCGGGGGAGAGTTATATCTTTATCGTCGTCATAATCGATACCGAAGGACTTCGGTCCGAACCCGCATCGATAAAAAGCGATTCCGGCCTTTACTCGGTTATCTACAGCGGCAACGGCAACACCGGTGGGGCCCCTCCTGTCGATTCCGGGACCTACAGGCAAGGGAAAACGGTAACGGTCCTTGATGCCGGATCACTGGTCCGGACCGGCTATACTTTTACCGGCTGGAACACGGTTTCGGACGGCTCGGGAACGACATATACAGCGGGCGGCACCTTCAGGATGTCGGCGGGTGATGTCACGCTCTACGCATTGTGGTCCCCCATCACCTATACAATCAATTATGAGTTGAACGGAGGCACGAACTCTCAGCTCAATCCCGCAAACTATACAATTGAGAGTGCTGATATCGTGCTGAACGACCCTCTACGAAGCGGTTTTGTGTTTGACGGCTGGTATTCGGACCATAGCTTTTCAACGGAAGTAACAACAATTTCTGCGATGTCCACAGGAGATATCATCCTGCATGCGAAATGGCTCCCGGAGAACAGTATAACCGTGGTAATCGATCTTCCCGCAGCGGGTACCATCGAGTTTTCGGACACCCTTACGGTGGAAAAAGGGTCCAACCTTACGATCTCGGTTTCCACGGTGTTCGCCTTCTATCAGTGGTATATGGACGGAACTATCATTCCCGGGGCGACGGGGCAGTCCTACACACTCGTAACTACCGATATGGGAGTGGGTGTATATCGGTTGTCGGTGGTGGCAACCGATTCGGCAGGGGTTTTGTCGTCCGGCACCTGTACTGTCTTGGTGACGAATTGAAGAGAGATGAGGAATGAAAATGGTGTGTAAAATGCGGATAGCGGTACAAGGGGTTTTCGTCGCACTTCTCGTTTTTACCGTTGTACTATCGACAGCCTGTAAAATGTGGCCCGGTGTCGACCAGGAAGAGCTTCTCGATGACGCGGAAGGAAAGATTATCGTCTCTATCGGAGC
>CAZJBZ010000324.1:0-5377 GCA_964543975.1 uncultured Spirochaetales bacterium | reverse complement strand
TTTTATCTCTTCCAAAGCCCGGTCGTGATTACCGATACGGTGAAGCATATTTACGGCAAGAGGCAATGAAATCAAAAACCCGCTTGTGTCGTTCAATATCCATGACTGATGGCTTTCCCCCTAGTCACTATACAGTCGAGGGTCCGCGGTGTCTACTTGTACGCTGTGATCCTAAACGTAGGCCCTTAGAATTGCTCATGATGAAGGTATTTTCAAAATCACAGGTTGAATGGTAGTTGAAGTGCTCTATTTGAGAACGACGAGACGCATTGAATTCTTTCCTCATTTTTATTATAGTTCCTAAACGTCCGCCGCGCGCTATTTTCTTGAGGAAGGCTATCGCGGAAAAAAATCATTTTATCTGTCCGCAACAAAACATATGTTTATATATGAGGGAATTGCAAAAAACACTCCTTTAACGACCGGAGAAAAAGCAATTACCCGCAGTGTAAGTAATTGTAATTTTTGGATTTACCTTACACCACTATTTTGAAAGAATTTTTTATGCCGCTTGTAAGCGGCACCCAAAACTATGGAAATAGACCGGCGATGCCGTTCATTTTCATGATAGTCTCGAGGTACGAATGATGATAGAACGCAAGCTCGTAGGGAAGCTCAATCTTCCTGTCGATGTAGCGCGGATACTTGAAGAGTGTCCATCCTATACCCTTTTTACAAAGATCGAGGAACTCATAGAGGCCGCCGTACCAGTTGAGGTTGTCCCCCTTGAAAAGGAAGAATGGTTTCATGTTGATTTTGCCGTTGAGGGCAAAGGTGAAGTGACCGAGGCCCGGGTCTGCAGAGTGAAAAACGGGGTTGCCGTCAACTATATGGAACCTTATATGCGCAGGCGTGATCCCGAGTGTATGCTGATCGGGGATGATTTACCGTCGGACAAGCCGAGATTCAACGAGCACCACGATGGACCTTTTTCTGCGGTTCGGGAAGAAACCCTGCAGTGGTTGAAAACACAAAAACTGGCGTGCTATACCTTCACTGTCGGCCAGGACGTGGTCGGAGTAGACGCTCTCGTGGTTGCTCCTTGGAATGTGGGATTTTTTGCGCTCGGTTTGGGCCTGCTGCAGGGCATCAAAGATATTTCAATGATCGAGGGAGAAATTTCACCTTCGTGTATTCTCTACGTAGCACCCACCTTCCGACACACCCATTTCGACGGTAAACAAGTTGTGGTCCATAACCGTTCGGAAGAACTTTATGAAATTTTCAGCTACAACCTCTATCCGGGGCCGAGTGCAAAAAAAGGTATTTACGGGGCCCTGATCCATTACGGTGAGATGCAGAACTGGGTGACGGCCCATGCGTCCGCCGTGCAGGTTGTTACGCCTTACGATAACAAGGTTACCATCATGCACGAAGGGGCGAGCGGCGGTGGAAAAAGCGAAATGCTCGAACATGTGCACAGGCAGGAAAACGGCGAGCTGCTTTTGGGTGAAAATATGATAAGCGGTGAACAACACCACATCATTTTACCAAGGACATGCTCTCTTCATCCTATTTCAGACGATATGGCCATTTGTCATCCGTCTATTCAACGGGACGACGGAAGACTCTACATTGTTGACGCGGAGGAGTCTTGGTTCATCCGGGTGGATCACATAACCAATTACGGGACCGACCCCGATGTGGAGGCGCGTTCCATCCACCCAGCGGACCCGTTGCTTTTTCTCAATATCGATGCTAAACCGGGAGGTACGGCCCTGTTGTGGGAACACATAGAGGACGCCCCCGGCACACCGTGTCCTAACCCACGCTTTGTTTTTCCGCGAAACTGTTTTCCCCACGTGATTAATAAACCGGTGGGAGTGGATATCAGAAGCTTCGGCGTACGGACGCCTCCGTGTACCAGGGAACACCCCAGTTACGGCATAATCGGGATGGCCCAAATTCTTCCTCCGGCCCTCGCATGGGTGTGGAGATTGGTTTCTCCCCGGGGATTTGCAAATCCGAGTATCGTCGATAAAGAAGCCATGGCCTCCGAAGGGGTAGGTTCTTACTGGCCCTTTGCCACAGGAAAGCGGATCAACCAGGCGAACCTTCTGCTCAAACAAATTATGGACACTCCCACAGTCCGCTATATCCTCTGTCCCAATCAGCATGTGGGCGTCTGGAAAGTGAGGTTCATGCCCCAGTGGATCATGAGGGAATATCTCTCACGGCGCGGAGGCGCATGGTTTACCCCAGGACAGATTGAACCTGCACCGACCCCCCTCCTCGGCTATTCCCTGAAACGAGTTGTTGTCGAGGGAGTTGAAATCCAGGAAGAACTGCTGCAGCCGCAAAAACAGCCGGAAATCGGAGAAGAAGTCTATCGGCAAGGGGCCGAGATACTCTACAATTTTTTCCGAAAAGAACTTATGCACTATCTCGACAGTTCTCTCATGCCCGAAGGAGAGAGGATTATTCAGTGCGCCATAGAGAGAGGTTCAATAGAAGATTTCAAAGGACTTATCGAAAGTCAATCCTTTATTATTGAGGATTAGTTGAGGGCCCGACGTTTTGAGTCATCGGCACACGTACCAGTTGACATGTCGTCCGACGTTCAATACCTCTACAGAATCGAAAAAGGTCTTCATTTCCGAAAGCCCCTGTTTCACAAACGAAAAATATCCGTCGTGCCTCATTGAACAGACGACCGCGAGCTTCGGATTCTAATCCATGGACAACCTGAGCCGCAGTAACCATATCGAATGAGTTATCATCGTACGGTAGACGCGAGGGAAGCTCCCCATTTTCCTCAATAGTGGTAATTCGGCAGCGAAGATTATGTTCACGCGCTATTTGCACCATCCTCCGAGAGATATCCACGCCTTCCGCCCGATATCCCGAGAGTTCCAAGGCGCGGGTAAATGCACCGGTCCCACAATCGATATCGAGAACCTTGCTGCCTGAAGGAGGGAGGAGAGAAGGATAATGCTCTTTCATAGTGCTGATAATGCGGGTATACTTTTTTATCTGCCCTTTAAAAAACCAGCTGTAAATAGAGGCAATGGAGTCGAAAACTCGCCTATGGCGTTCAAGGTCCATAACGTCTACCGCACCTGCCCTCAACAGGCCGGCTTACCACACCTTGATCCGATTTTTCCCCTTCTTAAGCTGCGTTATGGGACCAATCGGCGAACGGTCGGGTTTTTTCGCATCAAAATAATCGGTATCGAGAACGACATCGCTCCCGTCCGGATTTTCATACTCGGCATCGACAACCCGTACCCGCGGAAGCGTCGCAGTTGAATGAATCTCGCCGGCCAGGCTCCCGAAACTTTCCGGTAATTCGCAGGACAAATAAACCTCATCACCTTCATCGATGATACTGAACTGAGGATCAAACCGTTCGTCGACTGCATTATCTTTTTCACGCTCAAAGGACTCAGCACCGGCGAAGTACGCATTGCACCGAACATAAACCGGCTGTTCCACCTTCTCGAAGGTGTTCAGATCGCCGTGTTCCTTATGGACCTCCTCGATATATTCCTCGAGTGAGGTCGTATACCCGTTATAGTGGGCCGTCCCGACACCTTCCGCGCCGTCTCTTCCAATGAAGATATTGTTATAGAATCGGTCGTCTCCTCCGTAGACAAAAGTGAACCCGGCGATTTTTGTACTATGAGGCAGATGATACTGTGTAGACCGATTGAGCACCTTCTGCTGGACCATCTTACCGGCTATAAGATTATTGATGTAGGCACCGCCTTGGGCCATGTTGTCCAGGGCGTAATCGGACCCCAAAATATTATGGTCGATGAGATACGGTCCGTGACTCACTTCAATAAACACATCTCTGCAGTTCCGATAAAAGAGGTTTTTACTGATACGCGTTCCCTGCGTCTGCCAGTCACACCACACTCCCAGTGTGCAATCATGAATACGGTTGTGACGGATCCGGACATCGATGGCCGCGTGCAGCTTAATGCCGGCAATTTCGTGTCCGTAGAACTCCCGTTTCAGGGCGATGTTATAGATATGGTTGTTGTAGATTTCGCTGAAGACACAACCGAGATGCCCGACAACCCCGTTCTGTCCGCAATCATAGATAGTATTGTTGCGGATGATGTGCGAACCGATCTTCTCCTTACTCCAGCCGTGGCGCTCCGCCGAAAAAACCGATTCCAGCTGGTACTGATATCCCGGCTTGTCCTTCCGGATTGTCCGGTAGTTGTGCCCGGTTGCGGCCTCTTTTCCGATGCTGACGGCGCTGCATTTCGCGTCGTGAATGATGTTCTCTTCGATTATCCACCCCTTGCTCCAATTCGCTCCGATCAGTCCGGGCTGGTCCGCCGTCGGCGGTGTCCATGGGCAGGCCGCCTGTGCCAGCTCAAAACCTTTTACGGTAATATAGTCGATCCCCGTCTCTACCGGATAGAAACAGGACATTCTCACATTGATCTCAACACACTCTTTGTTCGGATCGGCACCGTGAAAATTCGCATAGATCGTCGTATTATCGGGGTCCGTTTCCGTGTACCACACGTATTTCGTCTGCTCCGGATTAAGAACCGCTACCGTTTTCTCCGTTCGATGGTCGACCATTTCGGTCCTCACCTTCGGGTCCTTCAACCGGTCGAACGAGCTCACTTCATAGAAGGACATACCGTTCAAGTAGACATCACCAAGGTGTTTGGCCTCTTCAATTGTTACCAGCCAATCACCGAAAACTTCTTCTTTATAGGGGTTAAAATCACCAAAAAAGCTGTTCGGGAGGACCATCTTCCAGATATTTCCTTCCACCTGCTGCCACTCTTTTATGCATTCCGATCCTTTTATAGCCACCTTTTCACCGTCTGCTGCTTTATAGGTGATTCTCCGCTTATCGCTCAATCCTTTGTATTTCGGCTTTACCCACTCGCGATAAACGCCTTCATGAACGATAACCGTGTCCCCGGCGGCCGCCGAGCTTGCAGCTCTATTGATTGTCAGAAACGGCTTCTGTCTTGTTCCGGTATTTTGGTCTGAACCATCTATAGTTACATGATATTCCATCTTGTTTTTTACTCCTTCCCAGTCAAAGTATCTTCAATTATATCGTGTTGCCGTTCATAGGGATAAAATTATAGCAACACTATTTAAAAAGTTAGCATACTTCATGGTGCACTTTCTACCGTACGCGGCCATTAATAAAAGGGTCCCGAAAGTTCCCTTCTCATTTTACAGTTGAAGCTTTCCCCCAGTTCATCTTCGAGTCTTCTTGATTTATCCAGGTCTCGGTTTAGGCATAACAATCATCTCCCACTCGACAAATATCAGATTGTTCTCCATGCTGCTGTTGCGAATAACCATTTCCATATTTTTCGATCGCTTTGAGAGTCGCTTTGCCATTTTTGTGAAATCTTTAATACCTTTTAGTTCCTGGACAGTATCTCTG
>CAZJBZ010000323.1:0-5430 GCA_964543975.1 uncultured Spirochaetales bacterium | reverse complement strand
GTTTTATGTTTTTCTACAAATCCTCGGATATTTAACATAAATCGAAATTGCTATTAACCGATTTTATTGTATATTGTTCGTCCGGCATTCATTATCTTCTTAGAGTGATCAAAATACATGCCGGCTCCGATAGCGACACACAATAGCGCGTTTTCCGCAAGAATAACAGGAACTCCGGTTTCTTTTGAAATAAGCTTGGAAAGCCCCTTCAACAGAGAACCTCCACCGGTCATAACAATTCCTCGCTCCACAATGTCGGCCGCCAGTTCAGGTGGGGTTTGCCCGAGAGTACGTTTTATTTCGTCGATCACGGCATTTATCGGTTCCTGCAAAGCTTCTCGTACTTCTACCGAATCAATTTCAAGTCTCCGAGGCAATCCCGTTATCGCGTCCGTTCCTTTTATCTCCATTTTCTCGATCTGCTTATCCGGAAAGGCGTTTCCGATAGTCATTTTCAAGTTTTCGGCAGTTTGCTCACCAATGATAAGATTATGGATGCTCCGTACGTGTTTAATAATCGATTCATCAAACTCATCCCCCCCCAAACGAATGGCATTCGTAACAACCATTCCGCCGAGAGAAATTACCGATATTTCGGTGGTACCACCTCCAATATCGCAAACCATATGGCCGGCAGGCTCATTGATAGGCATATTAGCGCCTATAGCAGCCGCCAATGATTCTTCGATTACTTTAACTTCACGAGCTCCTGCCTTATAGGCACTCTCTTCTACGGCGCGTCTTTCAACCTCCGTAATACATGTAGGCACTCCGATTACCATTCTCGGTTTTACGAACCAGCGTCGAGGTAATACTTTATTGATAAAATACCGTATCATTTTCTCGGTTGTTTCTAAATCCGCTATCACACCGTCTCTAAGTGGTCGAATGGCAATAATGTCGCCTGGTGTTTTCCACAGCATTCTTTTTGCTTCCGCACCTACGGCTACAACTTTTTTTGTACCTCGTTCCACTGCAACAACGGAAGGTTCACTGATAACAATTCCTTTACCACGAACATAGACAAGCGTATTGCAGGTACCGAGATCTATTCCTATATCCGATGTAAAGGCATCAGCCAAACTGCCCATAATTACCTCCAAATTCCTCTAAACATAAGTATATCAGTCCTCGTAAAGACCGGCGTGAAGAAAGGCAATGCACCCACCTTTTCACTTATAATATTTTAATCGAGCGCCGTAGTGTGTCGGATCGATAAGAAGAGCTTTTCTCCATTCCGCTCGGGCTTTTATCTCATCTCCCATTTTCTCATAGATTTTCCCAAGATTAAAGTGAGCATCTGCTGAATTGGGATTATTTTCTAACACGTCTAAATACTGATTTTCAGCCTTTAGGTATTCTTCTCGGTCAAGATAGATTCTTCCCAATAAAAACCTACTTTTCTCCTCTATAGTTACATCATCAGTCTTATTTATCGACCTAATAAGATACTCTTCAGCCAATGTCATATCATCCATTTTATAGTAGGTTTGTGCAAGAGTTAAAAAAAGAATGTCGGAAGGATTTTTCTCGGCTGCTTGAAGGAAATATTCAATACTTTTTTCATATTTCTCTAATTCAGAGTATGCTAATCCTAAGTACTCGTATGTATCATCACCGATATAACCGATTTGGATGGAATCCTCTAAATATTTAATGGCGAGATCCATATAAAAAGGGCCTTTATGGTAATAGGTCTTTCCTAAAACGTATTTTGTCCCACCCGGAAAAGGATGTTCCTCGATAAGTTCTGCTTTTCTTAAGTTGATAACGGCGTTGTTGAAAAAAGTCAATTTGTCTTCCAATGAATATTGCGCAACACCTTCGTAAAAATAGGAAAAACCACTTAAGACCAATGCCTCCGCGTGAAGCGGATTTTCATTTAGAACTGAATGGCATCTGTCTATAATTGCGGTATATTGTCTCGTTTCCCACAGTTCATAGAGTATCTGGTTTTCATCAATGGTTTTTACGTTTATTTTTTCGAGAAGATTAAATTGCGTTAGAAAAAAAAATACTCCGCCCGCAACAATAATGATGAGAGAGATGAGTAGGATCAATTTTATACGACTTTTTCCTCTTTCTTTTGAGGAAAAAGAATATCTATTCTCCGGTAAATACATTTTTTGTTTGGTACGGAAAAGAAAAAAAGGCAGGTTAATAAGCCGGATTCTGTTTTAGATTATCATCTATCTTGGAAGACCGTCTCCGGTCCTCTCCAGCAGTCTACCCGCAGATAACGAATGAGCACTCCATCTGCTGCTTGACTTTGCTTCGGATGAGGTTTACCGCGCCTCCACCGTTACCGATGGAGCGGTGGTCTCTTACACCACCTTTTCACCCTTACCCGACCATTCGAGGATGAGTGGTCGAATGGTCGGGCGGTATTTTTTCTGTGGCACTGCTGTCGTAATGCCGGTTAAGTACATTACGCCCGGGTGTTACCCGGCATCCTGCTCTATGAAGCCCGGACTTTCCTCTGATATTGTAAAATACGATATCAGCGATAATCCAACCTGCCTTCTCTCATTCTTCAGTTTATTGAGCCTCTCCCACTTTAAATAACAAAAAAGAACATTTATGTAAAGTTCTATTCCTCCTCCTCATAATCCGTTAAATCGGCAAGACTTCCGGCGTCATCTTCCTGGAAAAAGGTCGATTCTTCCGCATCCTCTTCTTCTTGATAGAATAAGATTCTGCTGCAATATGGGCAAAAAAGAATATCGCTGCCGCTATGAACGTCATTCACAAATTGCGCCGGCAGAGTCATATGGCATCCCGTACAGACATTAGTTTTAATTGGAACAATGCCCAAACCTGATTTACTTTTGATAATTCGTTCAAACTTAAATAAAATTTCTTCATCAACACCGGGAATGATTTCTTTTTCTTCTTTTGATAGCTCGTTTAGATGTTCTTGCTTTTCTTTACTTTCATCTTTTATTTTTTGCTGTTCTTTCTTGAGCTCTTCTTCTTGCTGACTAATCATACTCTCATCTCGCTGAATAGCGGACGAAAGCTCTTCTAACTCTTTTTCTTCTTTTAAGATATCTTTCCGAAGCTGTTGCTCCTTCTCAATTGCATCTTTAATCTCTTTATCCAATGCTTCATATTCACGTTGGGTTTTGATCAAATCCATCTGCTTCTCATATTCTTCTCTCTGCAATTCCGCATCAGCCAATTTATTACGAAATGCGCTTATTTTTTTTCTTATCTCTTCGTGTTTATCATTTTTTTCTATGTATGATTTTTTTAGCCTGTTCAGAAGCTCTGTTTTTGTAGTCAATGCACGAGGTATTTCATGCATCTCTTTTTCAATTTCGAACTTCTTCGATAATACATCCTGCAATGTTCGTAATTTATCAAATACTTCTTGCATCATAACGATATCCTCTTCAATTAATGTTCAATATAATCTTTCAGGCGACGACTTCTTTTTGGATGGCGAAGACGACGTAACGCCTTAGCTTCTATCTGACGAATTCGCTCTCGCGTTACGTTAAAATAGAGCCCCACCTCTTCCAAAGTCAATGAATAACCGTCTTCCAGGCCGAAACGCATTTTTAAAACCTCTTGTTCTCGGGGTGGAAGCGTTTCAAGTACATCTTGAAGCTGCTCCTGCAGAATCGTAAACGCAGTTTGACTTGCAGGATTTTCTACATCTTTGTCCTCGATAAAATCTCCAAGAAGTGAATCTTCTTCTTCACCAATTGGCGTTTCTAATGAAATCGGTTCACGGGCTACGTTCTTTACAGATTTTACCCTTAGGACAGACCATCCCAAACGATCAGCAACTTCTTCGTCGGTAGGCTCCCTTCCTAAAATCTGCATCAGTTGACGGGATTCTCTTACAACTTTGTTTATTTGTTCGATCATGTGGACGGGAACCCTAATAGTCCTTGCTTGATCGGAAATAGAGCGGGTAATCGCCTGCCGAATCCACCATGTTGCGTATGTGGAAAATTTGTATCCTTTTCTGTATTCAAACTTCTCGACCGCTTTTATTAACCCAATGTTACCTTCTTGAACCAGGTCGAAGAAATGGAGACCTCGATTCGTGTATTTTTTTGCGATGCTGACCACCAATCGTAGATTTGCCTTGATGAGTCTGTCTTTAGCACTTTTCATCATTATTTTGCCGTAGGAGATCTCATTGGCCATATCGATAATATCTCCAATTATATTCTCGAATTCAATTTCAATATTCTTCAATTTTTTCTCAGTAACTTGAATCTGACGAATTCGATCTTTTATTGCATCCGAGGGCATCCCCAATTCTTTTTCGATGTTCTTACGCTGCTCGGTAATAGCCAGTCCTCTTCCTAAGCTCCGCAGTTCACGGAAACTCGATACACGAAGCCTTTTTTCTATTTTTCCCTGTTCTCTGCGATATTTTTTTATTCGCTTGGTGGCATTGAGGAACTTATCAGAAAAATGGAGTATCTCCTCCTGATGAATATCAACATCCTTAATCCTCTCCAAAAGTGACTTTTGTTTTTTCTTCAATTGATCGTCATTAAAAATGTCTCCACCTTTCTCAACAACCTTTTTCTTTAGCTCCATGTACTGTTTCAGTTGTGGTATAAGGTCCTTCAACGGTTCACGGTAATATTGATTCAATCGTCTTCGTTCCGCCAAGAACTCCGAGATTTCTTTTTTTGAAAGCTCCAATTCTCGCGGATCAATTTTTGAGAACGTTTTTTTTACCAATTCATAGACTTCCGGAATTATCATCCCCGATTCTTTAATGACCCGCTTAATGATATTCTCTCCCTCTTCCATCTGTTTCGAAAGCTCTACTTCCTGTTCAGCGGTAAGGAGGTTTTCTTTCCCAATCTCTCTCAGATATAGACGGATGGGGTCATCTATTGAGGATTCTTTATCACTTACGACAACTTTCTTCTTTTTTTCCGCTTTCTTCGGTTTTTCGGTTTCCTCCTGAGCAGGCATATCCATCTCAACCGCTTCATCCTCCAAACTAATGCTGTTTTTCTCTAAAAGAGCAAAAACCTCATCAATTTTATCAGAATTTACGATGGAATCCGGGAGTAAGTCATTTACTTCATCATAGCTTATACTTTTTTTTGTTTTCGCATAATCTAATAGTTTTGTTACTGCTGGATCAGTCTGTATCTCCGACATATGGGGTTACCCTCAATTTTTCAAGTTCTTGATCTATATACATCATCTCTGATTGGAGTTCCGTTATTTTACGTTCATCGTTATCTGTTTTCTCCATTTTTGCTATCTTTTGTATAACTTCTGCCTTTTTTCGTTCATAATTTTGCTTTTTTATTTGTCGAATAGTATCCTTTACCACTTGTTCCTTATTAATTTGAAACTCATTACTAGAGAGCTTTTCTAATATAATATTCTTTACTGAATTATTTTCAAGTTTTTCCAGAATAGAATTGAGTGAAATTTCACCTT
>CAZJBZ010000322.1:0-5451 GCA_964543975.1 uncultured Spirochaetales bacterium | reverse complement strand
GGCTTACCGATGCCGCTGATAGAAAGTTCGCGGGATATTCCAAAGGGATGAAACGGAAACTAACAATAGCGGCCGGAATCATCCATTCTCCTCCCATCATGTTTCTCGATGAGCCGACCAGCGGTATCGACGTGGCCAGCGCCAGACAGATAAGACGCCTTATCGCAGACCTCAATAAAGCAGGTACAACGATTTTCCTGACCACACACTATATCGAGGAAGCGGAACGGCTCTGCGGCCGTATCGCGTTTATCGTTTCCGGTAAGATCGTTCGGATCGATACGGTTGAAAACCTGATGCGTCATACTCAAGACAGACATGTTGTACGGTTTGAGATTGAACGAAACACCGAGCCGCCGATTTCACCAAATTCTCCGGATACACCTGCCGCGAATGACTTGTCGGAACTGATTACCGCAATCGGCCGGGAGTTTCCCGGGCTTGAGTGTCACGCTGCGGCAGGAGTTGGGCTGCGGATTGAATCACCCGAACCGATCAGCATCGGTCCGCTGGTAAGGTTTTTTGAAGACAGGAGTATCGATGTGCTGGAGGCCCGCAAAATTATGCCGTCATTGGAGGATGTCTTCGTTCATGTGACCGGTATTGAAGCGGAAAAAATGAAGCACGATGCCGGCAAACAGAAAAAAGGAGGCGGAAAATGAAGAAGTGGGTCGCCTTCTGGAACATCCTGGCAAAAGACATGAGATCGTACTACCTAAAACCGCCGAACATCAGCTGGGGGTTGGTCTTTCCACTGGCCTGGACCGCCGCCTTTTTCGTCCGTTCCGGTTCCGGGCTTGACAGTATTCCCGCCCTCCTTCCCGGTGTAATGGCGGTTTCCATGTTGTTCGGAACAACCAGTATGCTGGCCGTTACCATTACTTTCGAAAAAAAGGGCCGGTCCTTCGAGCGGCTCCTGCTCGCTCCCATTTCACTCGAACTGCTCATGCTGGCGAAAACGACAGGCGCCATCCTTTTCGGGGTGGGAAACGCCTTTGTTCCTGTGCTCATTGCAACCTTTGTTACCGATTTATCCGGTATCAATTGGTCGACACTCGTGCCCGCTGTAGTCCTTATTGCCGTTAGTTCCACTTTTTTGGGACTATTTATCGCCGTATCCGTCAGTGAGGTTTTTGAAGCTCAAACCTTTTCCAATTTTTTCCGGTTCCCGATGATTTTCCTCTGCGGGTTGTTTCTGCCTGTTTCCAGTCTTCCGATGTGGCTGCGGCCTCTGTCGTATGTCTTGCCGCTCACCTACGGTGCCGATGTTCTGCACGGTTCCATCCACGGCGGAGGTGAGCTGCCACTCGTGTTGGATTTCGCCCTGCTTGGGGTTTTCTGCGTGTTCCTCTTTTCACTAAGTTTGCGTAATATCCGCCGGAAGTGGATCGTTTAGATAGATCAGTTGCATGAGGAACGACCCGGCTTCTGTATAATAGTTACATGTTGCTTCTCTTAACAGTGACAGAGAACGGAAAATTTTATATTATTAATGTATGAGTCTGGTTTACGTGGTCGAAGACAATGAGTTGATTCTCTACGGAATACAAGAGTACTTCGAAGTTAGCGGGTTTCAAGTCCGGCCGTTTACCAATTTATCTGAAGTACGGGAAGCTTTTCCCTATAATCCTCCTGATATCATTATTTTGGATGTGATGCTTCCCGACGGAAATGGTTTCATCTTTGCTAAAGAACTTCGAAAACATCATGATGTACCTATCATCTTTTTAACCGCTAAAGAACAGGAATCGGACCGCATAATGGGTTTTGAAGTGGGAGGGGATGATTATGTTGTAAAACCTTTTTCAAACAAAGAATTGCTACTCCGAGTAAAAGCTCTGCTGAAAAGGTTTTATTCTTCCGATTCCGAAACGAAAAGCAATAATATCAAAGAATTTCGTTTGGACAACAGAGTACTTGCCATCGATTACGGAGCGAGAAAAGTGTATCTCGACGGAGGGGAAACACACCTCACCATGACTGAATGGAATATTCTCACATTTCTCGCCGATCGGCCGGGGCAGGCAATTTCAAGAGATGTGCTTCTATCAGAATGTCTTGGATATATGTACAGCGGATCAGAACGGACTGTCGATACCCATATTGCGAACCTGCGCAGCAGGCTCGGGGAAATTGAATGGATCGAAACTATCCGTGGTTTTGGGTACCGGTTTGTGGGGGAAACTGTTGAGGACGATCATGAATTGTAAGATAGACATGTGTTCGATCGTTTATCTGCTTCATCCATGCGTCTCCCCCGTGTAACCGCGTAATTGCTCGAGTAATGGGAAGTCCCAATCCCGAACCCGATTCCGAGCGTGACGTGCTTCCCCGGTAAAGCCGATCAAAAAACCGTTCGAGATTATCTGGGTTAACGGTGCCCGTATTCGATATATCAAAAACAACGATATCCCCTTCCCGGTATATCCGTACTTCTATTGTACCGTCCGGCACCACATGGCGTACCGCGTTATTGATGACGTTTGTAAGTGCTCGATGGAGATAATGACGGTCCGCCCAACAACTATCAACGGAGCAATCCACGGAAAAAAACTTTTGATTACTCTGATAAGAAGAGGTGAATAGAAAAATGATTTTGTCGACAAGTTGTTTCACCCCGATCTTCTCTTTTTCTATTTGCATTTCGGGAGATTCCATTTTGTTCAGTTCTTGTAAATCGTTTACCAAAGATTCAATCCGGCACACTTCCGTAAAAAGAGACTCTAATCGTTCTCGGGTCGGTTCAAAAACCCCGTCAGTGAGTCCTTCGAATTGTACTTTTAATGCCGATACCGGTGTTCGTAAATCATGAGCCACATCCTCCGCCCACTGCCTTCTCAGATTCTCTTCTTGCTTCAGTTTTTTCTGTAAGTGCCTGGCCGACTCTGCGATCGCCCGCATTTCTTCCGCTCGTGCAAGCGGAAATTTGACCCCCCGCTCGCCTTTCGTTAATTTTTCCAGTCCGTTTGCAAGAGATCGTGCTTGTTTAGAGAAGATTTTGGAAAAGATCAAGGCTGACACCGCGGCGACTATTATAGATATACCGGTACCCCACCCCAGAAAGGTAAAAACGCTTTGCAAAAAGCGGCGATTTGCAACATCATGGGCGAAACCTACCGTATCTGCCGCGAGATAGCCGATGATGGTGTCATTAGCTATTATTGCACTAAGAGGACGTTGGCGGTCTTTTATTCTCTGTAAAGAAGCATTGACTTTATCTTCATCATACAATGGAATGCGTCCTCCCTTTGAATAGATATAGAGAGGTTCACGGTCCACGCTAAAGATGTAAGCGAATACATTGCTCGTCAAGAAAGGGGAAAGTTCTTGATGTATCGTGGTATTGGTTAAATCGCCTTTCTGCCGATAGACTTGTGTTAAGAGCGGAAGCAATAGATTTTCTAAACGTTGTCCTTGATTTACATTCCAGACCGCGACGGACCGCCGGATACTGAAGAAAAAAACGCTGGAAAGAAGTAATACGACAATGAGTATAGAAACGAATATATAGGTAAGGGCTTGAGAAAAAAGGGTCTTCACCGTGTAGCTCCGATATCGTCGATATTGAATTGATAATATTCGATATTACGATATTCGATGGTATGTGATATTGTTACCTTTTCATCCGTATCGCCCCCTTTTACTACTACCATCGTCTCCCGATACGTCCATGCTCCTCTGTTGTCGAATCGATATTCGTACAATAGTTCTTCTTCCCTGTTCTCTTGCGGAAATATCTGACGGATATGCGCGGGATGTCCGCTGAGCAGATATGTAATGAAAACTTCTCGATGGATTTCATCTTTATGATTAAAAACGGTCCGTTCGGTTATTCGGTCATGAATATCGTACTTTGTTTCTATCCGTCTAAATATTGCCCCGATTTCATCGATATGTGTTTCTTTGAAAAGCTGGTCCTTATCATTGAACTCTTTAATGATACCCTTTATCCTGTTCCCGTCCGGATAGTAGTAAAAAATTTCTCGAACACCTTCTTCTTCAATTGTTTTTCTACGCCATCGAAGGGCCCCTTCCGCTCCGTAAGCAAGGGTCTCCGTTCTTTCATCTTGATATTCATTAACTAACATATAATCGGGTGAGTCGTTTTTGTTGTAGTGGGTCTCTTGCAGTAATTTTCCTTGTGAATCATAGTTATACTGTATTCGCCACACTTGATTATCATCGGTATCTATCGCTTTTTCCTCTTCGATTTTTCCTCTTTCGTTGTACCTGTACGTTACCGTCCAACGAAGTTCGCCGTCCTGTGTAAAGACCTGTTTCTCTTCTTTGCGTCTTTGGGGGTCAAAATAGACCACCGAGGAGAGGGTTTTTTCTGCTTTATTCTTGCTGATAGATGTAGTAATGCTCTGAACACCAAGTGGAGGTGTTTTTTCCGGAATATCAACCTCCAGACCTGAAAGACTATGTGTCACGCTCATTAGAATGAGAACCAGCACGCGAAAAATCATGGATTATAATTATAAAATAAACGTGTTTGTAGTTTCAAGTGAAATAAAATTTAACGATCTTTGCGAAACTTTAACAGTTTCATGATAAAAACCTGATACCTATATTATATGTTATCCGTAATAAATAAATATATGGAGGTGATTTCCAATGACAAGAACTGATCAACTTACCCAACGGTTACAAGAACAAATCTATAATGAACCACTCATTCGGGACCCGAGCAGAATAAATGTTTCTATGGAACGGGAAGGTTCTTTATTTAACCGAAGAGATTATATCGTTGTAAACGGTAGAGTATCGAATGAAGTCGAATATGAAAAGGTCGACAAAATAGTGTCCCAAGAGAGTCAGGATGTCGAGGTTGTTAACAATCTTAAAATAGAATCCTCACTTATCTAACATTTATAAAGACAATATGAAGGAGTATACAATGCGAACACGATTATTAATACCTTTACTGGGAGTTTTTTTTATACTGGGTAGTCTTGGAATTGTTTCCGCCCAACAATTGCAGCAACAGCAGGAGACACCATCTGTTTCCGACAGAGAGTTAGAAACGTTTTCCGACACATTTACCGAAATACAAGATATCCAAAAGGATTTGAATAATGAAATTGATAAACTTGTTGATAAATCGGAATTTAGTAATGATCGATTCAACCAGTTATTTTCTGCTTATGTAAACAACAACAAGGAACAATTGGATCAATTAAGTGATAATGAGCAACAAGCTTTATCGAAGCTTATCGAAGAAATAAACTCTCTACAACAGGAACAACAGCAAACGATGATAGAAACTGTACAGGATAACGGTTTGACGGTTGAGGAGTTCAACAATATTGTTGCAGCCATCCAACATGATCCTGAACTGCAGCAGCGGTTCCAAGAAATTCATCAGAATTAACTAACGATACACAACCACGTATTTGGTCGCCGTTAGTTGATAACTCCCAGGGCAGAATACAAAAAGTAAAAATAGTC
>CAZJBZ010000321.1:2565-5459 GCA_964543975.1 uncultured Spirochaetales bacterium | reverse complement strand
CAATTGCCACAATCCATTATTTTGAAAGAGGCTGTGATATTTTAAAAGAGGTTTACTATGTTAATAAGAAAAACGATCCTTATCATAATGGTTTTTATGATTATTCTTTCTCTGCCGGTTTTAGCCCGAGGACGACGAGAGGCAAAAAATGCTGTTGCCGTTGTCAACGGAGAGAGAATATCTGAATCCCAACTCGAAACGCTTATGAATGGAATGAGTCAGCAGTACGATACTCAGCGCGCGGAACTCTCAACGGATCAACAAAGACAATTACGAGATCAGGCGATTGATGAATTGATTACCGACGAAGTGCTCTATCAAGAAGCTGAAAAAAAAGAGATATCGGTTACAAAGGAACAATTAAAGCAGCAGATGGAAACGTTAAAAGGCAGATATCCTGATGAGGAAACGTATAAGTCAACCATTGAAAGTGCCGGTTTTAGTGAAAAGAGTTTCAAAGAGTATATTCGGCGCAATCTAATAATCCAAAAATTACTTCAACAGGAAGTAGAGAGTAAGATTCAGATAAAAGAGGCGGATCTTAAACAATTTTATGAAGAGAACAAGGCCTATTTTGAAATGCCTGAGCAGATAGAAGCACGCCATATTCTTATATCGACCGAAGGTATGGAAACGAAAGATGAAAAACGGCAGGCGTTTCGCGAGGCCCAAACGATTAAAGTGAAATTGGATAATGGTGCCGATTTTGCACAGACGGCACGAGAAGAATCCGATGGTCCGAGCAGCTCAAAGGGTGGCAGTTTAGGGACATTCGGCAGGGGCAGTATGGTTCCCGCCTTTGAAGAGACCGCTTTTACGTTAGAACCCGGTGAAATCTCAGACGTTGTTGAGACGAGGTTCGGTTATCATATCATCCAAGTAACAAATACTATCGAAGCAGGAACAGTCCCGTTCGACCAGGCGAAAGCTAATATAGAGCAATTTCTCATTCAGCAGAAGCATCAGGAGATATATAACGATTACATTACTCAATTGCGGGAAGCGGCCGATATTCAAAAAACAGAGATAGAATCAGACTCTTCTCAGGACTAGTCCCTTATAATCAGATGTAAAACCGAACCCTCACGTATAAAGCGGCCGGAAGAAAGACGGCGATAGAAGGGCGGAAGGGAGTGAAATGGGACCGATAGACAGATTAGGAGGCAGTTTCATCAAAGTTAACGGTGTTGTGTTGAAAGTATAAACCAATCCTGACAACCGGTAAAGATAGTTATTGGTCCCTGATTTACAGTATCGGTATTTCATGATAAGGTATGGACGCATCGATTCGGCAACCGATCGACGGCAGTGTAGGAGACTTTTGTTGTTATCCGGGGGATTAGCTCAGATGGTAGAGCGGTTGGTTCGCAATCAACAGGCCAGGGGTTCAAGTCCCCTATCCTCCACTATTACAGCGTCAACTCCATTCCTTCTCGTGCCATCTCAATCGAAAGGCTTGTTTGTCCTCTAATTTGTTTTTTGTAGGAAGTCTCTAACTGTTCGAGCTCCCTATCGGTTCTAAGCGGATCGTGATGATAGAGGAGGACCTTTTTTACGTTGGCTTTATGGGCCGTATTGATAACCCATTCATAATAGGAATGGCCCCAGCCGGTCCTGTTTTTCTCATATTCCTTTTTTGTATACTGAGAATCGTAAACGACCAAGTCGGCCTTGTTTAAAAACCGTTGCACTTTTTCATTTTCCTCGCGCGCCGCTTTTTCTCCCTCCTCAGCCGCGATTTCGTCGTAATCAGGATCTTCAGGATCAGTAGGAAAAACATTACGAAACGGTTCGGTATCGTAAGCGGTGCAAAACGATTTTCCCCTGTATTCGAAACGATACCCCAAGCATAGAATCGGATGATTAAGATATTTCGTGGTTACCCATATTCCGTCACCGAGATCCATGGTCCGTTCTTTTAATGCAAGATATTGAATATCGGCAGCCAATTCGTTCTGTCGTACCGGAAAATAGCGATAGGAGAGCTGTCCTCCTACGATGGTATCAAGCCCTTCGTCTTCATAGGTCACAGGCCCGTACACTTTCAGCTTTGTCCCCGGAATGAAAATCGGTGTAAAAAAGGGAAACCCCATGATGTGGTCCCAATGAGTGTGGGTAATAAACAGTTCCGTGTTTATGGGGCCGTTCGGCAGATCGTTGCTCATGAGATAGTTGCCAAGAGGCCGTATTCCGGAACCGGCATCGATGATTATTAACCGGTTGCACTCCTCGAACCGCAGTTCGATACACGCGGTATTTCCTCCGTATCGGACCGTATCCGGACCCGGGCAGGGAATCGATCCGCGTACCCCCCACAGTCGTACTTTCATCTTTGTCCTTCTCCTGCTTCTGTAAGAATCAATTGGACCCCTTACGCAAGTTTGAGAAACACTCGTGCTTTCTCTATCGCGTTATTTATAGAATCTTCGAGATCTTCAAGGTAAGATAAATCGATGCCTAAGTAGTCTTGAACGGTCGAATCTACCCTTTCCGGAAACCGATTACCTGAGAACCCCATTTCATTCACATTTGCGTAATAATTGGCAAAACTGATCGTATAGAGAAGGTCTTTCTGTTCTCCTTCGTAATTCTCCGGTTTGTGATGAAAAGAGATCGAATCACGAATCTCCCTGCCCAACTTCCAGGTATCCGCGATTTTGCTTCCCACCTCGGTATGATCGAATCCCATGGCTTCTTTTTCCGCCTTATGAAGGGGAATTCTGTTGCGATCGGAAATACTGATAGCGGTTACATACTCTTCCGCGAGAACATTGTTCATGGGAATTTTCCCTACGTCATGCAAAAGCCCGCCGATAAAATACTCTTCCAGTTTTTTCGGATCGACACCTCTCTTCTTTGCGATCATCTTCGATGAAACGCCGACACAGAGCGAA
>CAZJBZ010000321.1:0-2555 GCA_964543975.1 uncultured Spirochaetales bacterium | reverse complement strand
GGGCCTGGAAATTCGCTTTTTTTCCCAGCGTTCCCAGTACGGCCGTACTTACCGCCAAATTTTTTACCGTATTTATTCCCAGCATTATGATGGCCCTTACCAGTGATGTGATTTCGTTCGATAGACCGTAGTAAGCGGAATTGATAAGCTTCATCACTTTTCCCATCAGCACCGGATCGAGGCTGATGACCTTATTCAGATCGGCCGGGGAGGTCGTCGGGTTGTTGCATATCTCCATGATTTTGGTAACGGATGTGGGGAGACTGGGCATATTGCCTATGTAACGTTTAAGTTTTGTCTCTTGTTCGTTTGTTGGCATCCAATTTTCTCCTTATCGAGGCAAGGACCTCTGAAATCTTATGCTTTAACGTATACCCGGTATCCTTATCCGGAATGTGTTCGGACATGTCGCCGATATATTGAAATGTACTTGTTACATTTTTATTGGTCAATGTAACGGGCCGTCCCTCTTCCTTCTCTTCAGTTAAAGGGGCTTTGGTTTGGATGGATTTGTGCAGCCCAAGTTTACCTGTTAATTTATTGCGAAGAACGCTGATTTTCAAGCTCATGTCGCTCTTTAAGAATTTTTTTCGCTTTACGGGGGGAAGGTAGTGAGTAAGATACCGGAGATATCCCAATAATCCTTCCGGCGTGGATGGAAAGTTGTCCGGGAACAGTTCACTCATGTCTTCGGGAAGAGGCTCATCCGGCTCTTCCGATTGTTCCGAAGGTTGCTCGTCAGCGAGCTCTTCCTGTTCGACTTCGGGAACGGGGGCCCCTTCCTCTTCCTCTTTTGGTTGCTCCGGTTCTTCAGGGATATCTTCCTCTTCCCACTGTTCTTCTTCCGGCGGAAAATCGATGTCTTCCTCGGTCTCTTCAAGTTTTATCGTTTCTTCATCTTCAAGAATTGCTATAACCGGATCTATCCCGCCGATATCGATAATTGGGACTTCTTCTCTTCCCAATTCCGGCATGTCAAGGAAGAACATACTCTCATCTTCTTTTTCACTCCGGACCTCTATCGTTTCGCTTTCAGGGAGAGACGCGAATCGTTGTAAATTTTGCTCTATTGCCCGTCGATTCTCCAAGGTGTAGTCTTCCGCGATTTTCTCATACATTTCCAGGCTGCTGTTCAAACCGTCAAGGTCCTCTACTGTTCCTCGGCTCCCCTGTAGGTTTATCAATTGATCGGTCAACTCCATCGCTTTTCGGGTATCTCCCATTGCCTTGGTGACCTCCGCCAGCTGTGCAAGAGACTTCTGATCGTCAGGTTTTTCTTGCCGTAGAGAGTCGAAAATGGAGCGGGCTTGGTCATAGGCGTGCAGTTTTTTATAGAGCTGCCCAAGGAGGAGTGAAGCTTCACGATTGTTGGGATCATTTTTCAACAGCGTTTCCAATTCGTCTATTGCCTTTTCATCCTCTCCGATCGATTCATAGTAGAGAGCAAGCTGCATACGCGACGCGCTGTTTTTCGGAGCAATTTTGATGGCTTTTTGAAAGTAGTCGAGCGCTTTTTCGTGCTTCTCGGTTTTTTGATAGAGCGTTCCCATGCTGAGCAAAGCGTTTACATGTTCAGGTTCCCGGTCAAGGATAAAATGAAGATTTTCCGCCGCTCCTCCGTAATGGTTTGTTGAAAGGTATACTTTAGCCAGCAGAAGACGAGCGTCGAGGTTGTTTGGATCTACGGTAATAATCCTAAGCAGCCTGTCGATGGCCTTGTTGTAATTGCCGCTTCCCTGATACATCTCTCCAAGGTTGAGCGCGGCTTTTTTGTAATTTGGGTTTGCTTCCAGCGCTTCGGTAAAGTATTTTTCAGCCTCTTGAGAATTACCTAGTTTGGTATAGATAACACCGAGATTGTTCTTCGCCTGAATGTTGTCGGGCTCATACTTTAAAATTGTAGAAAAAAGCTGTAACGCGTCGTCATCCTTATGTTTCTTTTGAAGGACGACCCCAAGGTTGTTTATTGCGTCCGTCCAATTTGGCCGATATTTTATGGTCTGTGAGAAATCTTCCTCCGCTTCGTCCAATCTTCCCAAGGAATCGTAAGCAACACCTCGGTTATATCGTAATGAAGGATTGTTTTCATCAATGGAAAGACCGTGCGTATAGATATTTATCGCTTTTTCCTGATTACCTTCTTTCTCATAAACTGTTCCAAGGTTATTATATGCAAGAAGAAATGAGGGATTGAGCGCGATGGCCTTTTCATACATTTGAATCGCTTTGCGATTTTGGCCCTGCTGCTTATAGATGTTACCCAAATTGTAGCAAATATCCGCCCTCTTCGGTGTCATTTTGAGGGCCTGCTCCATAGCTTTCGCCGCGCCTGCTAAATCTCCCTGTTGTTTGTAGATGATTCCTAGATTATTAAAAGCCTCCGGGTTGTTTGAGTTAAGCGAAATGGACCGTTTGTATTCTTGAACGGCCCTGTTCTGTTGTGAAGACTGGGCATAAATGTTTCCCATTAGAAGTCTGACCCACGGCAGATCGGGCTGTGCTTCGATCATCTTTTGACCTAATTTTGCCGCAAAATCGAAATCGTGCAGTCTTAG
>CAZJBZ010000320.1:0-5482 GCA_964543975.1 uncultured Spirochaetales bacterium | reverse complement strand
AAAATCCGGAAATGAAAAATGGACACGCGGGGATCTTTACCGTGTCTAAAATATTCATCGATACCAACCTGTTTGTTTATTCAATTGATCAGAACGAGCCGGTGAAAAAAGAAAAGGCTCGTGCAATTCTGAGTAAAATCATTGATTCACATCAGCCGGTGATTTCTACCCAGGTGATAAAGGAGTTTTACGTCGTCGCTACGACAAAGCTGAAAGCCGATCAGCTTATCGTGAAAAACATACTTCACAATTTCCGCAATATCGAAATAGTGAATAATGATCTGGACTTGATCGAACAGGCGATCGATATAAGTGTTATCTCTCAAATCTCATTTTGGGACTCCCTGATAATCGCAGCGGCAGAGAAGGCAAAGTGTGAGTTTGTGTTCTCAGAGGATCTAAATGCCGGGCAGACATATAGAGGCGTCATGGTTTTTGATCCGTTTAGAAAGCAAGACTTCTAACCATCGGTTCAACCTGGCACTCGGGGTGAGCCCTTGTGCAGGTTAAGCCAATGTTAGAAATAGCTGAGTAGCGAATGTGGGGAAGGTAGTTCATCGTTCGTCCCCAGGTGTGCAGTACGCCGAAGAAGCCGGGAACGGAAAAACTGCGGGAAAAACCGTTCTTTGGGCCAAACATAAAAAGACTGAAAGGAACATATTCAGATTTCTATAGATTTCGTGTGGGACAGTATAGGGTTTTTTACAAAGTGCATCAGGATACCATAACAGTGTACGTTGTTAGTATTGAACACAGGAAAGATGCATATCGATAGTAGCCACATAACCTAAACCACTTGGAGTTGACCTGGCGTTGAATATGCCCAAGGTAAGGTTGAATTGGAGGAGTGAAGTTACAGTAATTAAAGCGATTGGGCTATTGCAGAACTGTGCCATTTTTTGGGCGAGGATGAACTCATTGAATTTCCGGACGCTACAAAATATGCAATTTCAAATCAGTGGGAAAAGGTAATATTGAGAAATTTATCAACCAAGCCAAGAAAATCTGGTTTGAAAGTGAAGAAACAGGCTAACAAGGCACCTTTGGTCGAAAAAATTATCAAGGGAAACCACTATATTATGCCGTCATATTTTTCCCGGGGCTGCAGGAGGCTTCAGTCGAGTAATCGTGGGAACTTACGCGGAATATTATATGTTCGTTTATTTCTTTTCGTAGTATATTTATAACCATGGTAAAATTTACATGAAATTGAAAATACTTCTTATTTCACCTCTTAAGAACGCGGAAACAAAAAAACCTCGTGGTGTTAAAATTCCGGAGATGGCCCTCCTCATTATTGCAGGGATAACTCCTGATAAACATGAGGTAACGATCGTCGAAGAGGAGATCGAATCTGTCTCTTTTGATACTGATTGTGATCTTGTGGGTATCAGCTGCATGACCGCGAATGCCCCCAGAGCGTACTATTTCGCTGAGGAGTTCCGGAAAAGAGGAAAACCGGTCGTTTTAGGCGGAATTCATCCCTCAATTTTACCGAATGAAGCGAGTCAATATGCCGATTCCGTCGTTATCGGGGAAGTTGAAGGCGTTTGGCAAAACGTGCTTGCTGATTGTGAACAGGGAATGTTAAAGCCGTTTTATCAAAAGGATTCTCCGTCACTCGAAGAGTATGTCCCTATCAGGAAACGGAACGGCAGAAAAAGGGCGTTGTTTAATCTTAATCCCATCATGACTACCCGAGGCTGCCCCTTTAACTGTGAGTTTTGCTGTGTTTGCGATCTCTATGGGAAAAAAATCAGGCATATTCCCGTGGAAAATGTTGTACGGGATATTGTTGAATCTGAGCGAAAGTATTTCATTTTTCTCGATGACAACATCATCGGAGACACGCGTTACGCTGCTGAGCTCTTCTCCGCCATAAAACCCTTAAAAATAAAATGGATCGGTCAAGCATCGATATCGTTCGTAAAAAATGAAAAACTAATTAAGCAAGCGGTTGAGAGCGGCTGTGAAGGCCTCTTCTTCGGTTTGGAAACAGTATCGCCTTCACACCTTAAGCGATTACGAAAATCATTTACAGAAATAGAAAAGGTGGAAGAGGCGATTAAAAGGATAGAAGATTACGGTATATATTTTCATCCCTCCTTGATCTTTGGTTTTGATGATGATACGAAAGACGTCTTTGTTGAGACATTGGATTTTCTCAATAAAAATAACATAAGTTCCGCTTCTTTGAACGTTTTGACCCCCTATCCCGGAACGCAAATCTTTAAACAATTTAATAAAGAGGGCCGTTTAATTACGACAAACTGGAAATACTATGACCACAGCACAGCAGTATTCCATCCTACGAATATGACCGCGGCGGAATTACAGGAGGGAAGATTGTGGGCGAAAAAAGAGTTTACAAAATTCCCTGCCGTTCTAAGAAGGATGCGGCACCATTTAGACAGACCGCTTTATCACCTCGCCCTTAATCTAGGGGCCCATAAAACAATTCGAAATGAAATAAAACTCTTTCCCGAACTTGCCTCAAAACTGTATAAAAATCTTCCCGTAATTGGCATAAATCCGATTACCTGAAATTCTTCTCTATAATGATTTCCTAAAATCCGCCTGTGCGAATTATTTTTATGAGAAGCCCAAATCCGATAAGCCCGGCTACGATAAACCCTACAATGCCGATGATAGGAATTTGATGCCAGAGAGGAGGAACTTGCGAGTGCACGATTACCGCCGAACCGATAATAAGAGAACTGAGAACGATTGCGAAAACAAGGGCCGAACTTGCTTGGAGAATCGTTTTACGAGCGGAATAAATGCTTTTCTCATCTAAAGAGACACGCATTTGTCCGGAAGAAAGCGTGTGCACCATTTTATGATAGTCTAATGGCAAGTTTTGAAGGATGTCGATATAGTCGGTGAAGGTTGTGGCAAACTGTCTTTTCATTCGCCGGGGATCGTATCGCTCTCGGATAAGATTCTCAGCAAACGGCTCAAGGTAGGCGGTGAAGTTGAAATCGGGGTCTAAACCTGTTGCAACACCTTCTATCGTAATAAGAGCTTTGACTAAAAGGAAAAGATTAGAAGGCAGTTGGAGGCCTTTCCTCACAAGAATTTCTACCAGTTCCGATAGTAGATTCGTAAAAGAAAAGTCTCCCGCACTGGCACTTTGAAAACGGTCGATAAGTTCCGCGATTTCCCGTTCTATATTTTGGGCGGTTTCAAAATTTCGACTCCCTGAAAGTTTTACGACCGCCCGAGCAGCCTTTTGTTCATTTCGTCCGATAATACTAATCAGGATATCACTGACAATTTCGAGGTCCCGTTGAATAAGACTGCCGGTAAGGCCAAAATCTAAATAACAGAGACGACCATCGTCTAAAACCATAATATTACCGGGGTGGGGATCACCGTGAAAAAATCCGTGAGTAAATATTTGTTTCAATGTCAGATTTGCTCCCAGTTTTGCAATCCTCGATCCCTCTCCGCGGGTGAAGGTCCCATTCTGTAAAATGTTTGACAGCACTTTCCCGTTGATAAACTCTATTGTAAGTACTCGATGAGTGCTGTAATTCTTGTATATTTTCGGAATTTTTATCTCCGAATCATCCTTAAACTGCAGGGCAAAATGCTCAATTGCGGCGCTTTCTCTACGGAGGTCTATCTCTTGTAGAATTCCCTTCTCAAACTCTTCGACGATGTCTCGAGGGCTTATCTTCCTGCTTTCGGGAAAGGCGCGTTCAAGGAGTTCCGACAATTCCTTTAGAATATCGACATCAACTTCGACAAGTTCTTGAAGTCCGGGTCGCTCTATTTTTACGGCGACTACTTCTCCGCCGGGAAGGACTGCCCTGTGTAGTTGCGCTATCGATGCGGACGCTACCGGGGTTCGATCAAATTCAGGGAAGAGTTCTTCTATCGGCGCGTTTAATTCTTTTTCGACAATCGATATCGCGTCATCGGATGAGAATGGACGAACGTTTACTTGGAGCTTCTCGAGCTCTCTTTGTAGTTCCTGCGGGATCAAATCGGGCCTATTACTGAGAATTTGACCAAGTTTAATAAAAGTCGGCCCGAGTTGCTCGATTGCCATGCGTATCCTCTCGTAAGTTGTAAAATCCCCTGTTATTTGCTTTTTTTCGTTTCGCGTACGGCGGCGGTTTCTATGAAAAAAATGAAAGAGTTTGCCGACACCAATTTGGTATGCAATTTCTCCGAACCCGAAAAAAACAAGTGTTGAGAAAATAGAACGGTATCGGACAATTCGTAGTCTTCCTTTTCGGGTCAAAAGACGTACAATTCTCATAATTAACTGCTCCACAGAATGTTTCACGGGATAGAATATGAGAAGAAGGTACAATTCTATCGTAGTACCGTCAACAGGCGGGCAAGGAAGGTCCTGCTTGCAACTTAAATCAAAATTTGTGATCATGACACCACTGTGGAGAGAGAACGATTACTAACGTGGATCCGTTCGGTTGGGGAAGAAAACTTTTCTCGTTCGGGTGGTCCTGGCGGGCAAAATGTTAACAAAGTTAATACAAAAGTTGTCTTAAAGATTCCGGTTGATAACATACCGGAAATAGGAGAGGATGAATTACAGCGGTTAAAAGAGAAGCTTAATACTAGATTGACCTATGAAAATGTACTGCTCATTCAAGCTTCAGAAGAGAGGAGTCAGCTGAAGAACCGCATAAGGGCTGAGGAGCGTGCCGCTGATTTGATTATCGAAGCCGTCCGTCCGATTAAAAAGAGAAAACCGACTAAACCTAGTAAAGCAGCTAAAGAACGCCGAATCGAGAAAAAAAAGAAGAGAAGCCGTCTAAAAAAAACGCGTAAAGAACCGGGCCTGGACTGAAAGTGGTACAGAGATGATTTTGCTGCTATAATCACTTTTTCCCGTTCTCTTTTCATGTTAGGCTCTAATATCTCTTTTGCTGTGGGAGAATGCTATGAAAGTATTTATCGAAGCTGAAAAAGGATCTCATGAAAAAAATGTCTACGATGAAGCAACCCTGGCGTGGAAAACGGTCAAACGTTCTTTACTTCAGTACCCTTACCCATACGGGTTTATTTTAGGCACCGCTACCGATGACGGTGAAGCGGTCGATTGCTACATCATTACGGAAAAAAAATTGCAAGCAGGCACTACCGTTGACTGTGAAGTGGGCGCGCTGCTTGAGTTCTTTGAGAGTGATGAAATCGATCATAAGGTAGTAGCGTTTTTATCGGAGCCGGAAGATGGTGTGTCTGACATTGTTCGTCCGGATAATCAAAGGGAGATACTTCTCAATACAAATCTTCGGAAGGAATTAACTGAGTTTATCACCGGCATCTGGAAAAAATATCCGGAAATAAAGATAAAGGTTGGGGAGTTGCAATCGAAAAAGGCCGCAATAGAATATGTAAAGAAAAACAGCACAGGTGAGCTTCTTGCAAAATAGGGTTGTGTGGCACTTGCAAAAATTTCAATTGCTTATATTGTAAGTATTTAATTTTTCCTACCCCCTATAAATGG
>CAZJBZ010000319.1:0-5484 GCA_964543975.1 uncultured Spirochaetales bacterium | reverse complement strand
GATCCGGCGGTAGTAAAATTGGGTTTATAAAGATATACTATAATGCAACAATGTTACGAGAATTAGCGGAAAAAATATTAGGTTCTCTTGTTGAAGAATGTTTACGTTTCTATAGTAAGAGACTTGTTTCGGTTGTTGTATTCGGCTCCGTGGGGCGGGGAACGCACACCTACACCTCGGACATCGATCTTTTAATTATAGTAAACGAATTGCCGAACGGAAGGGTCCGTCGTGTGCGCGAGTTTGAAGAAGTGGAAAACCGCCTAACGGATCTTCTGGAAGAAGCACACGACAAAGGATGGGCAATCTCTCTATCTCCTATCATCAGGACACCTGAAGAAGTACAACTCGGCGGTTTTATCTATCTCGATATGGTGGATGATTCCAGAATACTCTATGATAAAGGGTCCTTCTTTTCACAATTCTTAGAAGATTATAAACGTCGATTAATAAACTACGGTGCCAAGAAGATCCCCTGGCGGGGTGGGTGGTATTGGATTATTAAACCGGATTTCCATTCCGGCGAGGTTATATCATTATGACTAGTGATCTCCTCGGAGAAAGCTACTATAAAAAGGCATGTACTCGATTAAAAGCCCTTGATCTCTTTTTTGATGAAGGTGATTATTCTGATGTAGTGCGTGAAGCACAAGAAATTGTCGAATTGGTATTGAAAGGAGTATTGCGTAAACAAGGGATTGAGCCTCCAAAACTACATGATGTTGGTCCGTTGCTTAAAGAATACGCGGAACTATTACCGAAAGACCTCACGCCGCACCTTGAAAAAATCGCCGGAATATCGAAGTGGCTTAGAAAAGAGCGGGAATTTTCATTTTATGGTGATATCGATCTTATACCCACCGAAGAATATACAGAAGAGGACGCCGCACGTGCCCGGTCGGATGCCTCATTCATTGTAGAGTGGGCACGTACTCTCTTCGGCTAACCTGTAATATTTAATAAATAACTCTATTTCACCCATCTTTTTCAGTTACAGAGAGCAGCCGTTTTCCATGAAGGCGTCGTAGATAAGGAGCTGCTGTTCCTCCGAAAGACCGATGTCACCCGGTTGGGGGTAATGGCGGGCAATGAAACCACCTTTTTCAGGCGCAAGATGTTTCATCATCGCCGCCACCTCAAGAGCGTACTCGGCTGCCGAAACACTGCCCGAAGCGCACCACTGGATGTCCAAGCAGTCCCAGTGGCAGATTCTACCCTCGGTAACACGGGCAAGGTTTTCGTAGCCCATCAGTTTCGGCTGGTCCAGCTGGATGACGTCCACTCCGATATCGATGATGTCGGGGATCAGGTCGATGATGTAACCGCAGTTGTGCCAAATATAGTACATCCCGTTTCTGTGCGCCGCGTCTACAATCTTAACATAGTACGGTTTGTAAAACTCTCGGAACATCTCCATGCTCATCTGCAGCGAATCCTGCAGTCCGAAATCCTCCCAGGTCATAAACCCGTCCACGTTTCCTAAAGCGGCCCACTGTTCTATGATAGCGACAACCACGTCGGAAAGCCGTTCCAGCAGAGCGCGAAACCGGTCCGGATCCACATAGGGGCCGATCATTAACCCTTCAAACCCCATTAACGCCCTGGCCCGTTCGATCATAAGGACCCGGTCCGCACCGACAACGAACTTACCCGCCTCATGCGCCTGTTTAACGTACGGCTTCATCCATTGAAAAAAGTCGGGATTCGCAACGTCGGGAAACGTGTATTTATCGAGATTAGTCAGCTCATCGAGTGGACAGTCAAAGGCGTGGTCCCACGCTCGTCCGGTCACCTCATGACCGACACCCCACTCGTCATAGTAGGTTTCTCCCAATTTCCGCTCAGGTTTGTATATTCCCAGCTCTTTTTTCCGTTCTTCCGGTAACAGATAGAAGAGGAATGCCGCCTCCAAGAAATCGCTTTCCCGTGGATGGACAAAACTATACGGAACTCTCGGCGGGCTATCGAACTCGATGGCCTTTTTAACGATGTCCCTTCCGGTCATGCCCTCGGGAGCGGGAGTTCCCTTTAAAAAGACGTTCAAAGCAACCTCTAAATTTTCAGTCACACCTTCCTCCTTGTTCCGTCACAATTCATAAAGATGACACATAACCACATGGCCGTCTATGGTCCGGTAATCGGGGACCTGCTCGTAACAGACATCCATCACCGAAGGACATCGGTCGGCGAACTTGCACCCTGCCCGTTTGTACTCCACCGTTTCCAAATCGGTAAGGGCAATGTTCCCTGTCCACTTCAGTTTCGGGTCCGGCTCCGGTACCGAATCTTTCAGAATTTGGGTATAGGGATGTTTCGGATTGTCCAGCACCTGTTCCACCGTCCCCATCTCTACGATGTTTCCCCGAAGCATAATCGCTATCCGATCGCTGACGTAGTAGGCTGTCGCCAGATCGTGGGTAATGTAAATGATGCTCACTCCCCGTTCGTCCTTCAATTTTTTAAAAAGATTGACGATGGACATCCGAAGCGATGCATCGACCATCGACACCGGTTCGTCGGTTATCAGAAGTGAAGGATTGGTAATCAGAGCGCGGGCAAGGGAGACCCGCTGTAATTGGCCGCCTGAAAATTCATTCGGGTAGCGCTCTTTCACATCAGCTGTGGTAAGACCCACCCGCTGCAGACACTCCTCGACTACCTCACCAGCCTGTTTCTTATTCGCAGCGATTCTATAGTTGATTGCGGTTTGAAAGAGATAGTCTTCTACGATTTTCAAGGGATTGAACGTTTCGAAGGGATTCTGAAACACCGGCTGAATTTCGCGCATGAACTGCATCTGTTCATGGCGGTTGCGAATATGAGTGACGTCCTTCTCCTTATAGAGGATTTTCCCCGAAGTCGCCTCTTCAAAATTGAGAATAAGCTTCGCCAGTGTCGTCTTCCCGCTGCCGCTTTCCCCGGCCAGAGTAAAGATCTCCGGTGTTTCGGATGACATACTCAGATTCGCGTTTCTTACCGCGACCAGTTTTTCCCGTGAGAACCCTCCTCCTAAAGAAAACATCTTACTAACGTCCCGAACCTCCAGCAATTTGCCGTTTCCGTTTTCACTCATCGTCAACTCGCCTCCTCGGTAAAACAGGCCACCCGGTGTTCGGGAGCAATATCAACCAGTCCTGGTTCCATCTCGGAACACCGTCCCTTCGCCTCCGGACAACGGGGATGAAATCGGCAGCCGGGCGGCGGATCAACCAATGACGGCGGGGCCCCCGGAGCACTGACCCGGTACGATTTGTCTCCGATCCTCGGTACCGAACTGAGGAGGAACCTGGTATAGGGATGATAAGGATTTTCGAACAGCTCCTCTATCGGTGCTTCCTCAACGATTTTACCCGCGTACATGATACCGAGTCTGTCACAAATATTCGCATGAATGGCAATATCGTGTGTAACCAGGATAATCGTATTATTCATCTCCTCTTTGATCGTCTTCAGGAGCTGGATAACGCCCCGCTGGACAACCACATCGAGTGCCGTCGAAGGTTCGTCCGCCAAGATGATCTTCGGCCTCAGGATCGTAGAAAGCGCGATCGTCACCCGCTGCCGCATGCCGCCCGACAGTTGGTGCGGGTAGGCATCTAAGATGTCCGGTGTAAGACCCAAGTGTTTCAGGTGTTCGGTGGCCATCCGATGGACTTCCGCATTGTTGTTGATGTCCCGATGGGCCGCAATGAGATCTTTAAATGATCGGCGGATTTTCCTTACCGGGTTCAAAACACTCATCGAACCCTGTGGGATATACGAGATATAAGAGCCGCGTACTCTCCGTCGCTGCCGATCGTCTTCAATATTGAGGATATCGAGTCCCCGGTCCTCTGCAGCCACATCATCAAAATTGTAACGCACGGTACCGTTTAGAACAGTCAAGGGGGGAGAGATGAGTCCGGTTATCACTTTGATAAGGGTCGTCTTCCCGCAGCCCGACTCTCCTGCTATTCCGTAAATTTCGTTTTCATTGATCGAAAGCGAAACATCGTCTATTGCCTTTACCTGTGCTTCCATGCCGTATAACGAGGTTATGTAATATGCCCTCAGATCATCGATCGATAACAGTGCCATGGCGCTCTACCCCTTCTTCCTGTATGAAATCATTTGCAGCCTGGTCCTCGGGTCCAAATATCGTCCCACGCTTACCGAAAGCATATACAAACTGAGGATGAGGAAAACACAGATAATAACCGGTGTTAAAATCCAATTCCACAGTCCCATAAACATCGCCTGATAGCTGATCGACCAGTAGATCATTGTTCCAAGAGTCGGTATCTCCAGACTGGAAAGGCCTAATACCGCCAAAGTCACTTCCATACCGACCGCCCATAAGAGGTTGTTCATCGTGGCGGCAAGGATGAGAGGAATAACGAACGGCAAATGTTCCTTAAAAACGATTCTGACCACCTTCGATCCGGAAAGAACGGCAGTTTTGGTAAACTCCCGCTCCCGCAAACTCAAAATTTGAGCCCGAAAAAGCCGTGCGTCCCACGCCCAGCCAAACACCCCTAAAATGACCCCGAGAATGACGATATTGAGCTGGGTCTTTAAAATACTGGCAATGAGGATGAGCAGAGGGAACAGCGGAATGATGACGAAGCTGTCGTTGATTGTCATCAGAATTCGGTCCGTTTTGCCGCCCCGATACCCGGCAATAAGGCCAATGGAAATGGCTATGGTCCGTGAAATGGCGGCGGCAATTAACCCAAGGAGAAACGAGTTTCTGATGGCCACGGTCGCCTTCCAGAAAATATCTTGTCCCATGGAGTTAGTACCCAAAAGATTCTCAAATGACGGCGGAAGATCGCGAGGAACGACATTCCATGACTTGACCTCATAAGGATTGAAAAGGGATACGATTGCCAGAACAGCTAACACCCCTAATACTATGACAGCAAACTTGAACTTTGCATCGAATTTAAAAAGATTACGTATAGAAGAAATCACCTTGTAAAGCCCCTCCTTTCTCTTATCTCAGCCGGACCCGAGGGTCGAGCAGCGGATAGATGAAATCGATAACCAGTACGGTCGTAGCAATCGCGAAAATAGAAATAACGGTAATCCCCATAATAAGGTTGTAATCCCCGGCTAAAATGGCCCTGAAAAGCAGTGACCCGATCCCCGGATAGGCAAACACAATTTCCGTAATGAGAGACCCGCTGAAAATAATCCCCAACGAGAGGGCCAATCCTGTTATTTGGGGAAGAATTGCATTCCGGAGTGTGTATTGCAGAATAATCTTTCTGTTGGGGATCCCCGAAGCATGCGCGTAAGTAACAAAATCTTCACCGACAATATTTGAAGCCACCGAGCGCATCTGGATAAACCAGTTTCCGATTCCTAAGAGGATAATCGATAAAGCAGGCAGAAAGGCGTGTTCGATCAGTTCAGATAAAAAACCCAAACTAAAGGAGGGACTACTCCCTACTTCATACCCGCCGCTTAACGGGAACAGCGGCAAAACATAGGCAAAAAGGA
>CAZJBZ010000318.1:0-5508 GCA_964543975.1 uncultured Spirochaetales bacterium | reverse complement strand
TCGATTACATCTTTTTTATATTTTTTCTCATAACCTGTGATGCCCATAATTCGCTCAGTGTACCGATTGCATCGGTCGTTGTCCAGGTCGCAATTCCTAACAATAATTTATTAATAAGCGAGTTTAAATATAGTTAAAAATTGAGTACTTCGGTTTCTGATTAGCAGATGAGGGGTGGCTGGATATTTTTATTCTTCTCTTTTCGAAATAAAAAGATCATAAGAATTACTCTGCCAACTTGTTTCACCCACAATGCCGTCATTAGTTGATCTAAGCCATTTCAAGAGTTTTTGCTTCATTCTACGTAAAACATGTTTAAAACCAAGTTGGTCTGCAAGATTTCGTAATTCATATGGATCACTTTGCATATCATATAGTTCATCTCTATCAAAAGGGTTGTAAACATATTTCCATCGATCATCCCTTACCATTCGTATTGAAGCAAGTGTTGATTCATAACCATGAAATTCAACAAGAATACTATCATTCCAGTCCTCAGGGATTTTATTGCTGAGAAGTGGTGTAAGATCACGGCCATCTAAGTCATCAGGAATAGGAGCTTCTCCCATTTGCAAAAGAGTGGGCATAAGATCAACCAAACTAATATATTCGGTACATACTGAGTCTTCCTTCGTAACGCCGGGCCATTTTACAATAAAAGGTATATGGTTATCTTCCTCATATGCATTGAATCCTTTATTAAAAAGCCTATGACTACCCAGCATATCACCATGATCGGTAGTATAGATAACTATTGTTTCCTCAGAAATACCAATTTCTTCTATATAGTCTAAGATACGTTTGATTTGATCATCAATAAAGGTGCAATATCCCCAATAATGAGCAATAACTTTTTGCCAGTCCGGCCAAGTCAATTGGCTAGTATTCCAACGAAGCATTTCTTTTTGTTGAATATTTGGTTTATTATCAAAAGATTCATCAAAATTACCCCATCTTTTTATTTCATTGGGATTATACATCGTATTATACGGTTCGGGAACGGCGTAAGGGAAATGAGGACCAAAAAAACCAGCACAAATCATGAACGGTTTTTCGGAATTTTTGTTTTGTTCAATATATTCCATTACTTTATCCGCAGTGATTTTTTCAGATTTTTTATCTCCTGGTAAAACCGAGCGACCGCAGAATGGCGGGTTAGTACCCCATTCCAATCTTTGCACCTCATCTTTTCCATACACAAAATCAATACCCTCTTTTTTGAGATACTCTATCCAATCTTTTGAAGTGTACCAATTATCAAATCCCCAAAAATCCTTATCCCCCTCTTTGGGTAAGTGCCATTTGCCTACGTAACTGACACTGTATCCTTCGTTCTTAAGTAAACGGATATAGTTTGGTTTATTCAGAATTTGTTGATCGAATACGCTATTGAAATTACCCATATTAGCAAGTTGGCCATGATTATGCGGGTATAAGCCCGTAATCAAGGAACCTCTTGCTGGAGAACACAATGCGATGGGTGTGTATGCTTTTGTGAATCTAACTCCCTTTTTCGCAATTGAATCTATTGCAGGGGTTTTACATAGATAAGAGTCGTTTACACTAACACTATCGAACCTGTGCTGATCACATAATAAAAAAAGAATATTTGGTTTTTTTTCACTCATTTTTTACCCCGTTTTCTACAAATTATTTCATACCGGAGGTGACCATTGCTTTAATAAATTGTCGCTGCATCAAAAGAAAGACTATTATTACCGGGAAAACGGCGAGAACATTAAGGGCCATGCTCAGGTGAGGAAGACTTACATATTGTGTACTAAAAAGGGCAATACCGACATTAATTACTCTCATTGTCATTTCGTTTGTAATAATTAGTGGCCATAAAAAAGCGTTCCAATTCCACATAAAAACAAAAATGGCGATTGTTCCTAATATCGATTTAGATAAAGGAATAATTATTAGATAATAAATCTTAAATTCCGACGCCCCATCAATACGAGCAGCATCTAATAAATCATTAGGAATTCCTAATAAATGTTGACGCATAAGAAAAATACAGAAGGTATTTGCAAGCGAAGGTGCTATTAGGCCAGTATATGTGTTTATTAGTCCGATTTTTGCCATACTTATGTAAAGTGGAATAAACAACACAAAATGAGGAAGCATCATTGTACTGAGAAAGATATAAAACGTTACTTTTACACCGACTACATTATGTTTGGCAAAAACAAAACCGGCCAAAGAAGATGTTAGTAGAACTGAAAAGACAGAGACAACCGCAAGTAGAAGCGTGTTAAAATAAAAGCGTCCTACCGGTACCATTGTCAATACTTTTTCATAATTAGAAAAATCAAAATATTTTGGAATCCATTTCGGGGGTATTCTAGAAATTTCAGCTTCGGTCATAAATGATGCCAAAATCATCCACACTAATGGAAGAACCATTATAATTAATCCGATTGACAAAATGACATATTTGATAGAGTTTGTAATTCTTTCTGCTCTATTATAAGCTATCGGCATTCCTACACTCCCAAATATTACATTTCATAGGTTTTATTGAATCTTAATGATATCATCGAGAAAACGAATGTTATTAAGAACATAATAACTCCCATCATTGCCGCATACCCCATTTTCATAAATCGAAAACCTTGTGAATATAGGTAAAGCATATAGACTAAAGTGCTATTTCCAGGAGCTCCCACTTCGGCAAAACTCCCACCACTCATTACATACACTTGATCAAAGACTTGAAATGAATTAATAAAACCGGTAATTAACACAAACATAATGATAGGCCGAAGCAGTGGTATTGTTATTTGAAAGAACATTTTTACTTTACTGGCACCATCGATCCTCGCGGCTTCATAGTAAGTATCTGGAATGTTTTGTAATCCGGCTAAAAAGATAACCGCATAAAAGCCTAAAAGTTTCCAAACAGCTACCAAAGCTATTGTAGGCAACGCCGTTGCTGTGGTATCCAATAAGGCCTTATTGGGTATTCCGATAAGATTTAATAAAGGGAAAACTGCTCCATATGCCGGATGGAGAAATGTACGCCATAATGCAGCCACAACTACCATAGGTGCCACAACAGGGATAAAATAAGCGGTTCTAAACATATTTTTATACCTAATATTGTTAAGAATTGTTGCCAAAATGAGTGACAAGATAATAACAAGAGGTAAGAAAATAATGATATATTCGGCGGTATTGAGAAATACTAATCCAGTTTTTGGATCTTTCGTAAAAAATCTGATATAGTTATCTAAACCAATAAATGTATTTTTTGCAGGATTAATAGGATTCCACTTAAACAAACTCCATTTTATTGCAGAAAAAAATGGATAAAATCGAATTGTAATAAAATAGAGGATTGCCGGTGATAGAAAAAGGTAAACGATCAACACTCTCTTAAAGTATGTGATGCGTTTATTTGAAATGAACCTATTCATCCTTTACTTTCCTCAAATAGTTTTTTAATGTTAAAGAAAAACACCACCCCTCTACCAATATATAAAGAGGTGGTATTGCCGTTTTATTCCTTAATTATTCTTCCATCTCGAATTTATATTCATCGACTATTTGTTGAAGTGCTTCTTTTGTACCTATTCCACCATTAGCAATTTTTTGTACTGCTGCAGGAATCCCTTTTAGTAAAACATGGAAGCCTTCCAATGGTTTCCGTCTCGCCATTGAAATATAGTCGATAAATTCTTCTAATCCTGGTGGAAGTTCATTGTAATCAACTTTCTCAGGAGTAGCTTTTAATCGAGGCAAACGGAGTCCTTCCTCAACATACATAATGTCCGATTCAGGATCAGAGGTTAGATATGATATTAGTTGCCATGCTTCATCTTTTTCAACACTATTCGAACTTACGTGCAAGTTCCATCCACCTTGGACACTGTACCGTTCTTTATCCTTTAGCGGTGGTCCAACAAAATAGTTGATACCCAAACCACGTAAAGTTTCAAGCTCCCAAGGCCCGGTAAACGTCATAGCAACTTTGTTGCCACGAAATCCTTCCACACCGTCACTAAAGAAATCAACAGATGCAGTTTCCCACTCTTGAAAAGGTTTTGTAAACGCATAATCGTACGCTCGTACTGCGGCATCACTTAGTAAATCGTCTACGGTGCCTTCAAACCCGGACCAAATACCTCCGGCAGACCAATAGAAGGGCCAAGACATATGTTGGCTTACGACCCATGGTGTATAACCGCTTTGTACAAGATTACCATTACTATCTTTTTTTGTAAGTTTTTTCGCAAATTCTTCTAGCTGGTCGAATGTATCGGGAACGGATAATAGACCTACTTCATCGAACATATCACGGTTACCAAAAATCCCTACAGTATCTGTTGATATAGGCATACCGTAGTAGTTACCGTCTGGATATCTAACCGTTCGGATCGGTTTTTCGAAAAAATCATTCTCTAAGATTTCGACATAAGGAGTTGGCACACGCCCTAATAGGTCGGATTCGTAATAGCGCAATCCCCAATTCTGTTCTAAGAGAAAAATATCAGGAGTTTGATTGGCACTAATTCTGGCCATAAGTGTATCTTCAAGTCTCGATCCTGGTACAATTTCATGTTTTATATCGATGTTTGGATTCTCTTGCTCAAATGCATCGATTGCTTTATTAAAAGCATTCCCCATCGAAAGAGAGGATTCTTCAATTGGCGCATAAGTAGTTAAAATTGTTACAACGGTAGGACTTTCACTCTCCGTAGATTTTTTAGTATTTTCTTGGGACCCCCCTGAGAATAACGGTACACTTACCACCACTAATACTATTATTAATAGTATCGTGATCTTGAATCTGTTCAAACCAATCATTTTTAGCCTCCATAAAGATATGAAATCTTAATCACTGCTGCAATTCTAAATGTACATATATAATAAAGCAAGGGTATTATTCCGCAGTATATAAGGAAAATTCCTACATTATAAAATTAATATTTTTACTAAATTTTACAGATTAAATACCATTAAGCAAGAAAAACTCTAAGGAAATAGGTAATATTCCGACTTAGGTGTTTAGTAAAAAGAACACACTTTTAAAATCACAAAAGTTATAAGGATTATGATTTTCATTAAAAATTATGCTATAGATATAAGATACGGGTTTAACAAGATGATTTATTATTATATCCGAATACTTAGAAAAATCAGTATTTCTGGGTTCAAATGGTGTATTGTCTTTTGGAACAATTTAATCATTATATATTTATGTTTTACGGCCCCTTTCCATGTAGCCTCTCCGGGTGGTAGGATACACTATGATCAAACTATCCAACACGTTCCCTCGGTATACCGAATACGATCCGTTAGTGTCGGTTTACTGTGTTACTCCGGAAACCGATAGAACGATCCACCGTTTTTTCGACACTTCTCCCTTCAGCCCCTCCGGACGATATATGGCTCTCTTCCGATTCCCGCAGGAAGAGAGGCTGCCGAAGCCGGGAGAAAGCGGGGAAATTGTTCTTGTTGATCTGGAAACAGGAAGCGAACAGGTTGTGGCATCGACAAAAG
>CAZJBZ010000317.1:0-5542 GCA_964543975.1 uncultured Spirochaetales bacterium | reverse complement strand
ATCCGACCTGGAACATCAGAAAGAAATGGCGGGTGAGTATGACCTTATCGTTGATGAAGAGGACGCTCTCACGCGGCCGTTTATCAACCCGGACGTTATAGGACCTGTCGGTCCATCGACACCCGAATGGCATCTTTCAGGCGCCGGAGGAAAGAGGGATTTACTTCCTTTTGAGGAACAAATTCAACAACTATTAGCGGACGCTGCTGTTGAACAATCCGCTTCTAAACGCTCGGACATGTCATGTTTATTATGGTGGTCTTTTTCAATGTGCCGTCAGTTGGAGGGTTGTTCTCCACCAAATATATAATCGCACCGTGAAGTTTTGCCCGGTTTATCGACCTGCTGAAACATCTGTGGCTTCCTGTCTTGGTGGTCGGTACGGCAGGTACCGCGAGAAACATGAGAGTGATGCGAGGCAACCTTCTTGATATTTTAGGTATGCAGTATATTCAAGTTGCCCGCGCCAAGGGATTGAAAGAAACGGTAGTCATTTACAAGCATGCCGTGCGGAACGCACTGCAGCCGATGATCATGTTCGCCGGCATGATGATGCCGTTCCTCCTCCAGGGAGCATTGATAACCTCCATCGTACTCAATTTACCGACGATGGGGCCTGTTTTCTACGATGCAATCGTCAGTCAGGACATGTATCTGGCAGGGAGTTATATGCTTTTTATCGCCCTCTTTTTGATTGTCGGAAATCTGCCGGCCGATATAGCACTCGTTTTCGTCTATCCCAGAATTCGCTACGATTGAGGTAAACTCCATGGAAGAAAAAAACTCAAAAAAATACGTCAGTAAAACCAGATGGCAGCTTGCCTGGAGAAAATTTAAACGGAATAAAATAGCGAGGGTCGGTCTTGTCATAGTCGTATTTGTCTCCGTCATGACCATCTTTGCGCCTTTTTTCGCGCCCTACGATTATAAGAAAGACCAGGGATATAATTTCGCACCGCCGCAGAAAATTCATTTTTGCGGGCTGAAACTATGCGCCTATGAATTAATCAAAGGCTACGATGAAGAAACCTACGAGCGTCAGTACGAGGAAGATCCGAATAAGAAACATCCTATAAAACTCTTCATTCGCAGTTGGGAGTACAAACTGTTCGGTCTTATTCCGGCGGACATCCACCTCTTCGGGGTTGAAAAACCGGGAGAAATATTCCTCTTCGGTACCGACAAATTAGGCCGCGACCTTTTCAGCAGAAGCGTGTACGGCGGCCGGATATCCATGCTGATCGCCTTAGTTGGTACAATAGCGACCACTATCGTAGGGACCATCCTTGGTGCGATTTCCGGCTATTTCGGAGGATTCATCGATAATATCATTCAGCGGCTGGTAGAGTTGATTCGCTGTTTTCCCCGTATTCCGCTCTGGATGACCTTAAGCGTCGCAATCCCGATCGGTGTACCGGACATCTACAGGTTCTACGGCATCATAGGTATTATCGCCCTCCTCTATTGGGACACCTTAGCGAGAGAGGTACGGGGTAAAGTTTTAAGCTACAGGGAAGAAGATTTTATCATGGCTGCCAAGAGTTCGGGCTGCGGTACATGGTATATTCTTACACGTCATCTGATCCCGATGACGATGAGTCATGTGATCGTGGTTATGACGATCAATCTTCCGTGGTTGATCGTGTTGGAAAGTTCGTTGAGCTTCTTGGGCCTCGGCGTACAGCCCCCCATGGTCGGCTGGGGTGTTCTTCTGCAAGGTATCAGCAATCTGCAAAATATATCATCCTATCCATGGATGATGATTCCGGGTATTTTTATCACCGTAACCGTACTAGGCTTTAATTTTCTGGGCGACGGTATTCGGGACGCCGCGGACCCTTTTTCACAGTAGTTATTGCAAATGATGTACAATGAGGATGAAAGATTATTTCAAAGGGGACGACAGGCAACCGGTTGTGCGATAGTTGGCATGTTATCCGCCTTAGTGGTTTCAACCATCTCTCACCTGCCGGTCGATTCGGGGGTCATCGTCGTCCTGTTATTCTTCTATTCAGGACTTTCCGGATATTGGGGAGCGCATGTATTCCATGAAAAATCGAGGCGACTGAAATATAAGGTACCGGGTATAGTTTTTCGGTTCCTGCAAATGGTGATAATCGTTCTTGGCGCGATTATCGGTTTGGTAGGTTATGGCCTATACGAACATTTTATCCTGCTGCTTTCAGTACAGACCCGCTACAATACGGGCTTCTTTTCAGCGCAGATAATTCTTACTCCCGGATTAGGGAAGTATTTTCAGAGACGTTCCCTCGGCGGATAAGGAGCAGAACATGACAGATACGAAACCATTAATAGAACTCAATAATTTGAAGACATACTTTCATACGGAAGACGGCACCGTAAAAGCTGTTGACGGTGTCAATTTTCACATAAACGAGGATGAAGTCCTTGGTGTAGTCGGAGAAAGCGGATGCGGGAAAAGTATTACCGCCCTATCAATTTTACAGCTTATACCCAGACCGTTCGGCCGGATCGAAGACGGCACGATAATCTATAATAAACGGGTAAACGGCTCCATCCAACCTATCGATATTACGACGTTGGATCCGCGCGGAAAAAAGATACGTTCGATTCGGGGTAATGAGATTGCGATGATCTTTCAAGAACCGATGACTTCTCTCAATCCGGTATACACGATCGGGGAACAGATCATGGAGGCGGTCGTTCTTCATCAGGGTGTTGAAAAAAGGGAAGCGCGCGCTCGTGCCGTCGAGATGCTCGCCAAGGTACAACTACCCAATCCGGAACAGGTGGTCGATGAATACCCTCACCAGTTGAGTGGAGGAATGCGGCAGCGCGCGATGTTAAAGCGATATTCCACAATCCTCAGCATCCCTATACACGGGGTCTTTTAAAATCAATCCCCATCATGGGAAAACGGATGAAGGAGCGGCTTGTCCCGATAACCGGTGTTGTTCCTGATCCTTTCGAGGTTCCTGAAGGCTGTGCGTTCAGGGAACGGTGCCCGGAGGATAAAAAACAGTGCCGTGAAGGGGAACCACCGATGGTTGAAATAGAAGCAGGTCATCAAGTGAGGTGTTGGCAGCATGAATAGATCAGATGAAATTATCCTCGATGTTAAAGGATTGAAGAAATACTTTCCCATAAAAAAAGGCTGTTTCGGTCCACCGTAGGTTATGTAAAAGCTGTCGACGATGTGAATTTTTATCTGACCCAAGGCGAAACCTTGGGGCTGGTCGGAGAAAGCGGATGCGGGAAAACCACTACCGGACGGACAATTCTGCGATTGATAGAACCGACTGCCGGTGAGGTGAAAATCAGACAAGACGGAAAGTTGGTCGATATCACCACCTTGAGCAGACAGGAGCTGAAAGCGTCACGGCGAGAGATGCAGATCGTTTTTCAGGACCCGTTTTCTTCTCTCAACCCGCGAATGTCGGTGGGAGATATTGTGGGCGAACCGCTCTACGCGCAGGGCATGAGAAACAGAAGACAGCGGGAAGATCGTGTCATCTATCTTCTGGAATCGGTCGGCCTAAAATCGAGCCACATGAGCCGCTATCCTCACGAGTTCAGCGGAGGCCAGCGGCAGCGTATCGGGTTGGCCCGGGCGCTGGCCCTCGACCCGAAACTGATTATCTGCGATGAACCTGTCAGTGCCTTGGATGTCTCCGTACAGGCGCAGGTGCTCAACCTGTTCGAAGACCTTCAAAGCGAGTTCAATCTTACCTATCTTTTTATCGCGCACGATTTAAGTGTCGTAGAACATATCAGTGACAGGGTCGCGGTCATGTACCTGGGAAAGATTGTAGAAATGACCACTTCAGACAATCTCTATTACGATCCGAAACATCCCTACTCGGAGGCCCTGCTTTCCGCGGTACCGATAGCAGATCCGGATGTCAGCAGAAAACGGATTTTAATTCCCGGTGACGTCCCCGATCCGTCCAATCCTCCACCGGGGTGCAATTTCCATCCCCGCTGCAAGTACGCGGAGGAGATCTGCAAAAAGGACGAGCCGTCGTTACGCGACATCGGCACGGAAGAACGACATTTCGTGGCCTGCCATTTCGCCGAAAAACTCGATTTGGCCGCAAGCGATGAGAAGGTGTATAGTTGATAAGGAGTGCTTTGTCCGGATAGTCGCCACTTTACGCGGGCAGCACTTCAGGCGGACGCACATCCCCAAAAGAACCAAAAAAAAGTTTGCTTTTCGCATCCGTTTAGTCTATACTTTCTTCCGTGCAGGTTGAGGATTCCATACAGGTAAAGATTTGTCCATCAGGGGATGGTCTTTTACAGGTAAAGATACCCTACGACAAAGAACTCGTCTCTATTCTCCGGTCTATTCCGGGAAGAAGATGGGACCCTGCTCGGAAAATGTGGTCGCTACCTGAAACACAAAGAAGCGTCGATACACTCTTAATCGGTCTTTTTCAGTCGGGCAGGTTTACCTCTCGGTTTACAGAGCCGGTGCAAGAGCAAGACACGGATGGTGAACGCTCGAAGCACGCTTTAGAACAATCGAATGAAGCCTCGACGTCCACCTCTTCCGCCGGCCTCACGAAGATGGAGCGGTATCTGCGTGTTCAAGGCTACAGCCCGAATACGATAAAAGCTTACCGGAGAGAAATTCGTTTCTTCTTCGACCATACCGGATTGGCCCCGGAAAAGGTACGATACGACGACATTATTTTTTATCTTGAAAAACGCAAAGTTCTCGGTACCTGCTCGAGAAGCAGCGCTGTCCATTGTATCAGCGCACTTAACCATTATTTCAGCATCAACCGCGACATCTATCGACGTAATCCGACAATTGGAATTCGTCTGCCCAAAAAAGAAAGCAGATTTCCCGAAATCCTCTCCCGGAAAGAAGTATCGGCTATTCTTACCGTCTTACAAAACAGAAAACACCGGTTCCTCCTGATACTTGTTTACTCTGCCGGTCTGCGGGTAAGTGAAGTCGTTAACCTTCGAATTAACGATCTCGATTTCGACAGGGGGATGATTCATATAAGACAATCGAAAGGGAGGAAGGACCGTTACGTGATGTTTTCCGAGAAGGCCAAGGCGACTTTTTCGGAGTACGAAAAGTATTACAAAGTACAGTCTTGGCTTTTCCCCGGCCGGGAGCCCGACAAACACCTCAGTATCAGAACAGCACAGGCAATTTTTGACACAGCTTGTGAGAAGGCAAAAATTACAAAGCATGTGAGCATCCATTCTTTGAGGCACGCCTTCGCCACGCACCTTTTAGAGGACGGTACGGACCTGCGCTATATCCAGGAACTATTAGGCCACAAGAGTTCCCGTACTACCGAAATCTATACCCATGTCAGCAGGACCGACGTACTGAAGATTAAAAGTCCTATTGATCGGTTGTGATATAAAGTGCGGGGATGGTAAAGAGAAAGAAGAGGAAGCATTGTTAAGCGGGGCGCGGGTTATATACAATAGATGCGTGCGGATAAAGGGAGTTGAAGCGAAATTGCCCCCAGGAGAGGAAAGAGAAAGAGGGGAAATCGAAGAGGGAGCGGTGTACCGGACGCTTCTTTTTTCC
>CAZJBZ010000316.1:0-5563 GCA_964543975.1 uncultured Spirochaetales bacterium | reverse complement strand
ATTTTGAGACTATTTATTTTGTCCACAACCAGACTATGAACATCGAAACCTCGAACAATATGGGGGACTCTTGTTTCCAAGAGAGATATAACGCTCTTAGATATGTAGCGATCTATCTTACTTTTAACCTCTTCGTCTATTCCGAAAAAATCCTCCACGCTTCTCTCTTTATAATTTTTCAATAGACTTCTTAAATTGTCAAGAACATAACCGCCGACCCGTTCTCCGCTCCGCGACAACCAACCTGTCAATCTATCGGAAAGGTATTCTACTGTTTTATCTGAACTGACCTTAAAATGGAGGTCAAGAACCTCCCCGATAGTCTGTTTATCGTTCTTCGTAAGATTTGTGAGCATTAATGACGATATCTTCCTTCTGGTGCTTTCAGAAGAAAGCCGCTCTATAACCATTTTTACAATGACATGGACGGCATAGGAAAGTTGACGTAAGCTGTCGTCTGAAAAATCGGAGATTGTCTTTTTACGAAACGAAGCTATACTGTCGGTAATAACTTCGGTTATTGTATCCCGAAAAGCAGGATCGGATCCTGCCTCCTCAACCCGCTTGACAAGATCTCCGATTATTTCGGGCATTTTTCGGTCCAATGTCTGATCGTAACCTGCTGCTGAAACGAAAAACTTCTGAATGGGTCTCAATCGATCGATGATATCCTTTAAGAGATCCTTACCCCTGACTTCCAATTCTCGACGAATATCTTCGCGATTAAGCCACGTTATAACCGCTTCGTAGAGAGAGGGGTAAAAATACTCAAAGACACTTCCGACCAATCGTTCAGTACTTTGAGGTAAATAGGTCGAAATCGTTTCGTTCCCTTCGATAATCTTCAAAAGATATTGATCGGTCCAGAGAAGAATTTGGTTTTTTGTTTTTTCCGCCGTTAAAAATCCGGTTGCGCCGTAGAGAATGTCTCTCGATTTATCGAAATGAAGGACAATATCGGCTATCTTCAGAGCGAAGAGATAATCGACACCCATTTGAATAAATCGGCGGGTTATTCGTTTAAACCCCTCCGATTCTACAATTCTCGTGGTTATCTCTCGAATAAGTTTGCGCGGTCTGCCGGTACCGGCTTTATCAGCTAAATAATCACCAATCGACCTATCAAGCAGTCTCCTACTGAAAGAAGCTATATTCTCATCAATGCCTTTACGGAATCTCTCCGATGTTATTTGCCTGCGCACGGCGTCTTCGGTAAACAATTGTTGCGACACCATGTCCGCGATGCTGCCGGCCAAGCTGTCGCGTTGTTTTGGTATTATACCCGGGGTAAATGGAATTCGCACTCCAAAGACCCTTTTTTCCGTAAGCGGTCTGAAAAGCATTCTTATTGCGATCGCGTTGGTAATATAACCGATCGCCGCACCGGCAAGAGGAGGAAGCACCCAAGGCAGAAGGGAATAGAATGAAATGGTCACTCATTAAGCTCCTCGGCCGCTGATTCAGCCGTTTTCCGAGACCGATAGATGTCGAGATAAGCACCGAAAACCCATCCGTTGAGCCCCTCATAATTAACCTGGTACCAATAGTTTTCCTCTCTTTCAATCACTTCAGGTTCATTGGTTTTCGATAGAATTTCCAGGATATATCCCTTCCACAAGGTCGTTATCGCCTTCGACTCCACATCCGGTTTGTCTCTTAATCTCAAATGGGTGGAAGTTACCACTCCCCAATTTGATTGAATACTGAGAACGTTGGTCGCGGGAAAGGTTATTTTTTTCTCTTGAGATTTTTTTTCACAACTTCCGACAAAAAAGATCAAAGGAAGAAGGGTAACCGACCATACTATTCGTTGTAAAATTCTCTTCATACACGCAAGCCTCATTCATTTTTGATACGTAGTGTGCGCGGTAATTCCTGTAGTGTGCGTCTCCGGCTTGATTTATTGACAGATTTATGCATCGTTTACAGTATGCTTCGTACCTTTATAGCATGTTTTCTTTTTTTTGTCATTTCTTCGGTTCCCGCTGTGTCGATGACTCCGTTTTTCAATTGGCACTTTCGTTCCGGTATTTCTCTCTACACGGTGAAAAATTGTTATTTCGATACGAAAGTACAACCGGCGGAAACCTTCCAGACGGGATTCCTCTTTTCGATCGGTGATCATGTCGGAATTGAAACGACACTCGGAATCATGAATATACACCAATCGGACCTTACACAGGGGTACCAATACCGAGGATTGGAAGCCCTTTTAATAAGGATATCGCTTCAGGGTAGAACCACTCTTTCACAAGAACGGCGCGACCGGTCACCCCGTTTAGGCCTCGAAGCGGGTATGGAATTGAGTTACGCCCATTATACCGCAACCAAAATCTACCTCTTCTATCCAACCATCTATACGGCCCCCTTCTTAGACCTCTTCTTTTCTAAGAATCCTCAATGGAATCTCCGTTTTCTCATACCGGTAAGAATAGCTCTTAGAATAGATATGGATTATGTCGTGGGAACGGGTATCGGTATCGCGTTTCTCTATAGACCTTCAATTTGATGAAAAAAAGTGGTAAGGTGAAGTAATAGAAAAGATCACCATAGAGAAGGGCCATGCAAGAATACAGACGTACGAAAAACGGTGATTGCACTTTTAATAACTCCCGGACATCCCTCTTTGGCACGCGGTTTTCTCTATTCTCGCTTCTTGTCCTGCTCTTGCTTGTAACCGGTTGTCATTTGTCCGATTCCGAGAGCAGAGAATTCTACGGCCTCTTTTACGGAGTGGCCCAGTATGAGATTATTCAAGATCTTACATTTACCGACGACGATGCCGTTTCCATGGCATCACTGTTTTCAGAATGGGGATATACTACCACCTTGAGGCTAAACGAGGACGCGACGAAAAAGAATTTAGAGTCGGACCTATCGCGATTGGCCGATGATATGGGACCTGAAGATACTTTCGTACTCTATTTTTCGGGTCACGGCGGGCGTCATTTCGATTTTTACGGCACCTACGCGAAAACCCCGGGAAATGAACCGCCGTATGCTGATTCCGACGATGAATGGATTCTGTTTTACGGTTCGCTTCAAGATTTAAATTTTGAAACATGGAGTAATACGGCAGTCAACGACGATCAGTTGCAGGAAATGCTTTCCGTTCTTCCTACAAAAAAAAAGATGGTAATTATCGACGCCTGTAACTCGGGCGGTTTCATCCATAATTTTACTGACACGGACGCTGTTCCTCCAAACTACACAAAAAATATTCTGGAAAACCGGGACAACGTTTTTCAAAAGGCCGTCGCTCTCTACGGAGAGGCGGTAAACGGTTCGACAACCGATCTTTCGTATGAAGATGCCGTAGTGTTGAGCGCTTCCGGTGAACAGGAGTATAGTGTGGAGCTCCACTCGATAGAACACGGACTGTTCACCTACTTTTTCCTCGAGACCCCCCAAGAGGGGGATATCAATGGTGACGGCTATATAACCATAACCGAATGCTACGCCTACGTGGCCGCCGCTATCGACTTTAACTGGAACGATAACGGTTATCCAACCTATAATTATCACCCTCATATTACCGGAGGGCCGATGGATTACGTCATCTTTTCCAAAAAAGGGGAGTAAAAAGAACTAAAACTGTATACACTTCAAGCCTGCCGATCATCATTGCGAAACTGAGAAACCACTTAATATAATCATGATAAAACGCGTAATTAAGAGCGGGCCCCACATCTCCGAAACCGGGACCGATGTTTCCGACGGTCACAAGTGATGTGGAGAATGAGGTGAGAAGATCGTTTCCTCCGGTGGCTACAATGAAAGTGATGAAAAAGAGCATAAGAAAATAGAGAGTAACGAAGCCGGAAATGGGATAGACAATGTTTTTTTTGACCTTTTCTCCTGAAATATGGATGCTGAAAATACTTCTCGGATGCACAAGATACTTCATTTCGGCAAACGCCTGCTTAAAGAGAGTGACGATACGAATGACCTTAATACCGCCGCCGGTCGAACCGGAACAGCCTCCGATAAACATCAGCAGGAAGAGGATCACTTTCGCAAGGTTCGGCCACACGGCGAAGTTGTCCGTTGCGTATCCGGTCGTTGTTAATATGGAAGCTGCCTGAAACCCCGCGAAACGGAGACTTTTCCCAAAAGAGCCGAAATGGTTGCCGTAGAGACTGAGGGTTATTCCGAGAGTGGCGATACAGAAAATTCCTATGTAAAACTTTATTTCGGTATTGCGGAAAATTTCGTCGGCCTTACCGCTAATAAGTTTGAAATAGAGAATAAAGTTTATGCCGGCGCACATCATAAAAATCGTAATAACAATGTGGATAAACGGGGATTCATAAAAGCCGACACTCGCCGACTTTGGAGAAAACCCGCCGGTGGCCAAGGTACCGAATGTATGGGTCAGGGCGTCGAAAAGATTCATTCCGCCTATCAAGAGGAGCATGGTTTCCGCCGCGGTAAGCGTCAAATAGATGAACCAGAGAATCATGGCCGTCTCTTTCACTCGAGGTGTAATTTTATCAACGGTCGGTCCCGGTGCTTCCGCTTTTAGAAGTTGAAACGCCCCGAAACCCATTAACGGAAAGATGGCAACCGTTAATACCACAATTCCCATTCCTCCGAGCCAATGGGTCAATGATCGCCAAAAGAGCATTGATTTTGGCAACCCCTCAATGTCGGTCAAAATAGACGCCCCTGTAGTGGTAAATCCGGACATCGTTTCGAAGAAGGCGTCGGTAAAACTGGGAATCGAAGAGGAGAGTACGAAGGGCAGCGAACCGAAAAAAGATGCCGAAAGCCAGCTTAACGAGACAAGAAGGAACCCTTCCTTTATCGAAATGTCCGTCCGGTCGAGGTCCTTTGTTAGCAGCTTCGTAAAGAAAAAGAAAACCAGTATGAGAACAATCGGTATGATAAAACCGGGCAACAGAGAAATTTCCCCATACCACAAGGCAACAATTATTGGGATGATCATGAATCCGGAAATGATAATGAGAAGCACCGAAACAACGCGCAGTACCTGTCGTACGTTCATAATTCTCCCGAAAACAGTTGTTCAATGTGCTGTATAAACTCTTTTTTTACGATGACAATGATGTAGTCACCGCTTTCGAGTGTGAAATCACCGTCGGGAACGATATTTTCACTGTTCCTGGTTACTGAAATAATAAGCGATTGATGTGGAAGTCGCAGTTCCTTAACTTTTTTCCCGTTTGCTCTGCTGGTTTCTTCTACGACGACTTCAATCACTTCTATTTGTCCACCCGAGATACTGTAGACATTCTTTATATTGGTTCTGCGGATATATTTTATGATGGTTTTCACGAGATTTGTCTTCAGACTGATCGGCACATCGATACCCAAATTAGAGGCGATGTTTATATATTTTACATTATTGACCAGAGCAATCGACCTTTTAACCCCCATGGTTTTTCCGTAAATTGCAGTCACAATATTCAATTCCTGCTTCTCTGTGGCTGCGATAATAAGATCTGTGTTTAATAATTCTTCATCGAAAATATCCTCATCGGAGATATCGGTATTTAAAACCACCGCTTCCGGATATTTTTCGGAGAGAAGTTTGCACCGC